>DATDGX010000018.1:0-9671 GCA_036521875.1 Binataceae bacterium (SeqCode) | reverse complement strand
ACGGATGCAGAAGGATTTGGTCAGCTCCTGTATCAAATAACAAAGACAAACGCAGGTTAGCGCCGGAGGGTCTTAGAAAGGTCACTTCAATTAATGGGTACCAACCTTCACCTGGCACGTTGACAAATGGAATGGTCGTTTCAAAGGATTTGTCCGGCATAGATCATTCTCTTGGGCTTTGACGGACGAACCACTTTTGTTATGAAAGCTGTCACGATTCCACGTTGCTGGGCTGCCGCCTCGACTTTATGCGGATCAATAGAGTGCGCTGTTACAGATTCGCCTTCGACTAATATCCATTGATTGGGATAGAGTTTGTATAACTCCCTATGATTAGCGGCAACCCACACTGTAGGCCGTTTGTCGTAGTGGATCGGATTCGCGCCAGTAACCGGTAGGGCCAGCGACCTACCCGCCTTTTCTCTCCTTAAAAATTGGACTGCACTGTTAACAATGCTTTCACAATACTCAGAAAGAATCAGCTTAACGACCTGTGCTGGCCTCGTGTGGTATTCGTATTCGGCATCCGCGTAAGGATGCTCTTGCCAAGGCGCATAGTGTTCCACTAGAGGTTACCCCTTTCTTCTTTCTGCGATGAAGAACTTATGTATTTGGTTCCTGCGGTATCGAGCTTCCGACGCAAGGTCTTAACTTTGGCTTCCGCTCGTTTCAGGACAGCCTTTAGACGAGCGACATCGTCGTCATCCATCGCCACGAAAAACTCCTTATGATCACCATCTTCGTGATAGCTGAGCTTAAGCAAATGGACGATTACTGCTCCATAGGGTTCTTCGTCAGGATCAGACTGGAATACATATCGAACGTCGGTGAGAAGTTTGGCTCCGTGCATCGTGCGCTGATAGTCCGTGAAGATAGTGAGCGCCTTCGCTGCAATAGTCAGAGGTTCGACCTTCAATAGAGTAAGAAAGCGCCGCTTGGATTCGGCAGTGCCACCGACAGGATCGAATAGTTGAATTGTCTCGGAAAGGTCGCCTGCTAGTTTGTCTAAGGGCGACTCTCGCTGCCATCTGACGAGACTGATAGCGAGTACGGCAGAGACGATTTGATCTGCGTCAGCCTTGGACACCCCTGGAACTGTAATCGCCTCTCTGAGTTGCGAAAGCAGATCTAATGTCAAGCCGTGAGCTTGAAGCCGACTAATAAATTGAGCGAACGCTTCTGCGGGAAGCTTCAGAAGCTTTAGTAGCCCCTCACGATCTCGCGCTGGAATGTTTAGCCTCGCCACCGTTATATCTCCGAAGCGTGCAAGAAATTACGGAGCCCCGAACGCAGAGACGACGTATTGTGTCAAGAGTTCGATACAACTCTATGCGATGTTGATAACATGAGGCGTCGATTGGGTGCAATAAAGAGCGACTGTCTTCGAAGGTCTGCTCCTCTTGATGATCGACGTCCCCGCCAAGGCAACTGATGGAAAAGGCAGGCGAATGTCCACTTATCCACTTGTGGATCGAATGCAAGTGATGAATCGAACTAATCTTGATTGTGCTGGACCGCTCATGCACAAAGCAAAGTATGAATCGATTGAATCTGCCCGAACGATCGCACGCGATTCGTTGTCTGGAGGAGGACGCAATCCCCTGACGCCTGCCTGGGCAGTGAAAAGTAAAAACTGAAAGTGAAAAAAGAAGCGCCGGACAGCCGAAGCCGCCCGACGCTTCACACGGGATCGCGGGCCTTTGCAGGCACGCGTCACCATACAAATTAGTAAGTAGGCACTAACTGCCTACTCGAACATAAGTACAGTGCGCGCGACCTCGCCCGCTTTCATCGCGCGAAACGCTTCGTTGACGTCCTCGAGCTTGCCGCGTTTGCTGATCATGTCGTCCAGGTTCAGGCGGCCCTGCCCATAGAGCTCGATGATCCGCGGCATGTCGATGCGGAAGCGGTTCGACCCCATGAAGCATCCCTGGATGCGCCGCTCGGAGAGCAGCGACGCGCCGGAGACGTCGACCTTCTGCCCGAGCGGTATCATCCCGACGATAGTCGCAACGCCGCCAGCGCAGATACTTTCATAGGCCTGCTCCGCCACCGGTTTCAGTCCGATCGCCTCGAATGAGTATTCCACGCCGCCGTCAGTCAGTTTCTTGATCTGCTCGACCGCGTCGCCCTTCGAGGCGTCGACGGTGTGCGTCGCGCCGAGCTTCTTGGCGAGCTCGAGCTTGCTGGGGAACTTGTCGACCGCGATTATCATCCGCGCACCCGCGATCCGCGCACCCTGGATTATCGCGAGCCCGACTCCGCCCGCGCCGAACACCGCGACCGTCGAGCCAGGCGCCACCTTGGCGGTGTTGAGCGCCGCGCCGACGCCGGTCATCACCCCGCATCCGATCAGCGCCGCGCGGTCGAGCGGAAATGCGTTGTCGATCTTCACCACCGCGTTCTCGTGCAGCAGCATCTTCTCGGCGTAAGAAGACAGGTCCGCGAATTGGTTGACGGTCTTGCCCTTCTGCGAGAGCCGCGGCTTGTCGTCGCCGGCGCGCTGCGTCGCGCTCTTGTTCGAGCACAGGTTGGGACGTCCCGACATGCATTCTTCGCAGTAGCCGCAGAACACCGACAGGCACGCGATCACGTGGTCGCCCGGCTTCACGTAGGAGACCAGCGAGCCGACCTTCTCGACCACGCCCGCGGCTTCGTGCCCGAGCACCGCCGGCGTCGGCCACATGTAGTAGCCGTCGACGAAGTGCAGGTCGCTGTGGCATACGCCGCTGGCGACCGTGCGCACCAGGATTTCGCGCTCGCGCGGCTCGTCGATATCGATCTGTTCGATGGTGAGTGCCTGGTTGGGACCGTGAAAGATGGCAGCCTTCATAGTATTACTCCAATCTTCATATTATTAATCCGTGACTAGTAAGTCGCGCCCGTACTGACTATTGGAACATCAGCACCGTGCGCGCAACCTCGCCCGCCTTCATCGCGCGGAACGCCTCGTTGACGTCGGCGAGCTTGCCGCGGCGGCTGATCATGTCGTCGAGGTTGAGCCGTCCCTGCAGATAAAAGTCGATGTATTTCGGCATGTCGATGCGGAAGCGGTTGGAGCCCATGTTACTCCCCTGCAGCTTGCGCTCGGTGAGGAACATGTAACCGTCGATTTCGACCTTCTGCCCGACCGGGATCATTCCGATCACGGTTGCGGTCCCGCCCGGCTTGAGGCAATTGAACGCCTGCTCGGCGACCTTCTTGAGTCCGATTGCCTCGAATGAGTAGTCGACGCCGCCGCCGGTCATCTTCTGGATCTCCGCGACCGGGTCGCTGCTCGACGCATCGACGGTGTCAGTCGCGCCAAGGCGCCGCGCCATCGCGAGCTTCCCCTCGAACTGATCGACCGCGATTATCCGCCGCGCGCCCGCGATCCGCGCGCCCTGGATTGCCGAGAGCCCCACCCCGCCGGCGCCGAACACCGCGACCGTCGAGCCCGGCTCGATCTTCGCCGTGTTGAGCACCGCGCCGACTCCGGTCGTCACTCCGCATCCGATCAGAGCGGCGCGGTCGAGCGGAAAATCCGGGCTGATTTTCACCACCGCGTTCTCATGCAGCAGCATCTTCTCCGCGTAGGCCCCCAGGTCGGCGAACGCGGTGACCGGCTTGCCGTTCTGCGAGACGCGCGGCTTGTCTTTCGGATCGCGCCGGGTGGCGGCTCGATTGGTGCACCGGTTCGGATGCCCCGACATGCATTGCGCGCAGTAGCCGCAGAAAACGCTGAGACAGCAGATAACGTGGTCGCCGGGCTTGACGTAGCTGACCTGCTTGCCGACTTCTTCGACGATTCCCGCGGGCTCGTGCCCGAGCACCGCCGGCCCGGTCAGCGGATAGAGGCCTTCCACGAAGTGAAGATCGCTATGGCATACGCCGCTGGCGACGGTGCGAATCAGGACCTCACGATCCTGCGGCTTGTCGATTTCGACGTCCTCGATATTGAGCGGCTGATTCGGTCCATGAAACACAGCGGCTTTCATTCCATCTCTCCTTGATGAGTCGAAGTTTTCCTGCTCAGTCGCGCGATCCGATCAAACCTGTCCCGCCCGATGCCGACCCGCGCAGTACCGAATTGCCCCGCACGGGGAGACGACACGCGTTCGCGAGCTGATCGAATCGGATTGGACTGCCGACCCTCTTAACTACCACATTGGCGGCGCATTTCCAGCGCAATACGAGGCGCGCCCAACCATTGGCGCTCATCAGGGAAAGTTGGTCGCCTCCGCTTTGCCAACAATCGGGACGCCCGGGATTTGCGCGGCCGCAGAGCCGGCGCGCGCATAGAGCCGCGCGTACTGGTCGCGATACACGAGCTTCCATTCAGCGCGCGTCTCCATCAGTTGGTTCGCGGGCGTATCGTCGGGCAGCAGCACAAAATCGTGCGGATAGCCGGCCAGCACCTCGGCGGCCCCGGGTTGCTGAATAACGACTCTGACACCCGGGTTTCCGGCCGCTGCGGAACCGCGGCGCGCGTAGAGCCGCGTGAACTCGTCGCGATAGACGAGCTTCCAGTCGGCGCGCGCCGCCATCAGCCGGTTTGCGGGCGCTTCGCCGGGAATCAGCACATAGTCGCGCGGATCGGCGCCAACCACCTGCGCCACTTCCGGCTGATTGAACTGGAACGCGATCGTTTCGTTCAGCACGCGATCCGGATAGACGCTGTCGGAGCGGCCGTCGACGAAGACCTTGGAGGTGGGCTCGAGATGCCAGATGAGGTACTCGCCCCAGTCGAAGCCGTTGAGCACGTTGCCCCGAAGCCCGTGCGACTTCATAAAGCGCACCGCGCCCGACGGATAATAGTCATCGGAGCGAAGACGGTTCGAGAACAGGCCGCCCGCAGCCAGGATCGCGAGCGCGGCCGTGAACCACACGCCCTCGCGGATCCACCACCAGCGCATGCGTGGCGGCGCCGCGAGCGCCTGCGGAGGTTCGGCCGTCGCGATGGGCCCGGATTTGAGCGCCAGCGCCAGATGATGCGCGAGCGGCGGTGCGATCGTGAATAGCGCAAGCGGCAGGTTGCGCACCGACATCACCGCCGCCGCCGTCATCAGGCTGCCGACTGCGACTAACGGAAGATCGTCGGTCGCGGGACCGAGCACGATCGCGGCCACGAATGCCGCGACCATCGCGATCGCAAACATATACTCGATGCTCCCCGCAGGGCTGAGCCGCCATTGCGCAGCCAGCGCGCGCGCAAACGGCTGCCAGTCGAGGATCGCAACATGAGTGAACGGATTGGTGAGCGCGTGCCACACCGCCCGCCAGACGCCGATTCCGTATGGAGTGACTATTGTCGCGAGCGCCGCAGCCGCGGTTACCGCGCCGAGCTGGCATGCGCGCCTGGCTCCGCGTCCGGCCCACAGATCTTGCAGACTCGAAACCGCGGCGTAAACGCCGAGCGTGGCCAGCCCGGCAATAAACCCGCCGTGCAAATTCGCCCATAGCAAAAATATTGGAATCGCGAGCCACAGCCGTGGTCGTACCTCGCGTCGACGTTGATAGGTGTCGCGCGCGAGCAGGAAGATGAGCGCGCTCAGCAGCGCGAAGCTGAACAGTTGCGGACGGAACTGCATCTGCATCGCGACCGACACCGCGCAGCTCAGCAGTACCGCGAGCTGCACCGGCGTCGGCGCGCCGGTCTCCGCGTCGGCCATCGAAAGAAAGACGAAAGTCGCGGCGGTCAGCGCGAGCTTGAGCAGCTTGAGCCCCCACACGCCAAGCGAATTGTAGGCCGCCGCCATGATGACCTCGCTCAACCACTCGTGGTCGAGCCAGAGATGGCCCGCGGCGGAATACGAATACGGGTCGGCGCGGATTATATGGCCGGCGGCGAGCATCGCCTGGCCGAAACGAACATGCCCCCAGAGATCGTTGTCGGCGAGGTTGACAGCGTCGGCAACGGCGATCGCGACGAGCACCAGCGCGGGAGAGCAGCGCAGCAGAGAAACGGCTCTGGGAGCCATCGCGGCGCTACCGAGGTCGGACGGGGCCAAGGTCGCATCCGCAGCCAATGTTGTCAACCTGGTCGCCCTCGCGAAAAATATCCCCCAGGCCGCCCCCGCGCTCGCGTCGCCGTCAGGATCGCGCGGCGAAACAGATCGCCTGGTTGCTCAGCCGCACCACGCCGTCCGCGCCCGCGTACTGCCGCGCCGCCGCGAGCATCGCCTCGCGCACCTTGGCTCGGGTCTCCTCGCTGAACCGCTCGAAGGTCGCGCGCGTGTTTCCGATCTCGCTGCGATATGCGGTCGCCACTTCCGCCGACTCGAATTCAAAGGTCACTGTGATCGGTTCGATCGTGACGTCGCGGAAACCCGTGGCGCGGAGAGCCGAATCGAGAATCGAAGTGTCGGCGAGCCGGCACGGTCCCAGCGCATCAGGCGGCGGCGGCGCGATGCCGGTGATCTTTCGCACCGCCTCCATGCCGATGCTCATCAGCGGCACCTTGTCGGCGCTCGCCCACACCGAAGTCGCGAGACTCGCACCGGGCTTCATCAGGCTGCGCAGTCGGCTCAGCGTGCTCTCGAGATCGGGCATGAACATCAGGCCCCAGCGGCACAGGACCGCGTCGAACGAATGCTCCAGCATCTGCAGCGACTCGGCATCCGCCTCGACGAACTCGAGATTGCGGAACCCCAGCGCCGCGGCCCGTTCACGCGCGAACCGGAGCATCCCCGGCGACTGGTCGACGCCGACCACGCGGCCCGACGCTCCCACCACGCGCGCCGCGGTGACCGCGGGCTCGCCAGTGCCGGTCGCGATGTCGAGCACGCGATGCCCCGGCTTCACCGCCGCCAGCTCGACGAGCCGGTCGCTCACCACCTGCGCGGCGCGCTCGAGGGTGCCGAACCACTTCTGCCATCCGGCGGCGTTGGCGTCCCAGGTTTCGCGCTGCTCGCGTTTCAACTTTGCGGCGTCGGGTTTCTGCTCGCTCATCGCGATCCTCCATTCAAAAATTGGTGGCAGTGGCTCTCCGAGAGCATCATCATGTGCGCGCGCGCGTCAATCGTACTCGCAATGGCAAGGGCGCCGGCGGCGGCGTCATCGGCGCAGCACGACAACGCCGCGCATCCAGGCGAGCACGTGCGGGTAGTCTTTTCGCACCGTCGCGTCGAGTCCGGGTGTGATCCCCTGATCATGCAAGATCACTAAATTTGCAACGGCGGAGCCCGCTCTAAAGCGAACCACCGACGTCTGCTGATCCGGCGGTAAATAATAATGGAGCACTTCGATCGCATACGCTGGCACCACTGTCATCGACTCGCCCGCTTTCAATTGCGAGGCCGCGTAAATCGCCGCCTCGCGGAACTGCGCGTCGTGCGGCTTCGAGAAGAACGTGTGGACATGCGCGAGCGAGACCAATCCCACGATCGCAAGTGCCGCGACGCTGGTCCTGGTTGCACCGAGTTCCGAGATACCGATCGCAGCCAGAATAAAAAATGGCACGAAGCACGACAGCGCGTAGCGCTCAACGAAGATCGGGGTAAGCGCGTACGACGCGACGAGCATCATCAGCGGCGGCGCCCACATCCAGATCAGCAAGAACAGCGTGGCGTTGGAGTCGCGCCGCCAATTGCGGATCGCGCCCCAGACCGCGAGTGCCGCTAGCAGCGGGAACGCGAAACTACCGGTCGCCTTGTTGAACATCGCGATCGGCGCGTAAATCTCGGGCGGCTGAATCCATCTGACGATTCCGCCGCTGGTCACCGCCGCGGTTTTGCTGAAGCCAGCGAGCAGCGATGGCAACATCGCGAGCATACCTGCGGTGATTGTGACGCCGACCATGACTACGCGCCGCCGGCCGGCGGGACGCTGCACCGAGCTCCATCCGGGAAAGCGCGACCCGGCAAGAAGATAGACGAGCCAGATCAATTCGGCGATGGGGACCAACACGGCTGAGAAGTTGCACGCGATCGCTGCGGCGGTAAGGAGAACGAGCAAGACTACCGACGCTGCCGACCACCAGCGCCGGATCGCGCGCAGGAAAATCCACACCTGCGCGAGTACAAATGCGAGCATCAGCGGATACATCCGCGCGTCGCGCGCGTACTTCACCATGATCAGGCTCACTGCGAAGAGCGCCGCGCTCGACGCAGCGACCATTCGTGCGCGCTCGTCGGTCTGCTGCGATCCGTCTGGCAGCGGATCGCTGAATAGCTCCAGACCGATCAGATACAAGAACAGGACCGACAACGTCCCGAGCGCGGCCGACATCGCGCGCATCGCGGTGAGACTCGCGCCGAAGACTCCGATCCACGCGTGCAGCGCGAGGTCGTGAATCGCGAGCTTGCCGGGATTGAGGATCGCCTGCCGCGCGATCACATCGGCGACCGATGGCTGCGAGGCGGCAGCCCACGAGGCGCCTTCATCGGGCGACATCTCCAGCGCACCGAGATTCGCGAAGCGCAGATAGCCGCCCACGGCGAGCGCGACGAGAAGTACGACGAGACTCAGCCAGCGCGTCGCGAGGCTTGCGCGCTCCGCGGAAATCGCGCTCGGGACGTTCGCTGGAGCGCCGATCAGAGTCCCTTTCGAAGTTCGGCCGCGGGACGGAACCCGACCGTGCGCGCGGCCGGGATCGTCATCGGCGAATTGGTGCGCGGGTTGAACCCTGCGCGCGCGCGCCGCCTGCGCACGGTGAAGGTGCCGAAGCCGGGAAACCAGAACCGCTTGTCCTTGCGGATCGAGCGGGCGATCTGCTCGAACCCGGCGTCCAGCGTGGTCGCGACTGCTTTCTTGGGCTGCCGCGTCAGCCGCGCAACCGCCTCGATCAGTTCCGCCTTGGTCATCGCCGTGCCCTCCTCGGTCTTCCTATAGCCCTCGCGCGCGATCGGCAAAAGACCACCAAATCGCTCTAGCCGCCGCCGCGGGCCACTCCGCTTCCCTGCGGCGCGACCGATGCGAACGCTTTACACTTCGGCGGCGACCGGCGCGGGTGCCAGCGGCGGCTCGATTCCAGTGCGCGCGATCCAGGTCTCGAGTGCGGCCAGCGCGCGCGCTCCCATCTCGGTTTTCTTCTGTCGGCCCCGCGCGCCGCTCCTGAGCTCCGGCATCAGCCCGTAGTTCGCGTTCATCGGCTGAAAATCGCGACGCGCCGCGTCGGTGACGTATGCGACCAGCGAGCCCATCGCGGTCTCCGGCGGCGGCACCACCAGCTCGCGGCCGGTGGCAAGATGGGCCGCGTTAATCGCCGCGAGCAATCCTGCCGCGGCGGACTCGACGTAGCCCTCCACGCCGATCATCTGGCCCGCCAGGAACAGGTCGGCGCGTGTGCGGAGCTGGAGCGTAGGCAGCAGGAGCCGCGGCGAGTCGATGAAGGTGTTGCGATGCAGGCTGCCCAGACGCACGAACTCCGCGCGCTCGAGTGCCGGAATCATCCGCAGCACGCGGCGCTGATCCGGATACGTCATCTTGGTCTGGAAGCCGACGATATTGTAGAGGCGCCCGTGGTGGTCATCCTGGCGAAGCTGGACCACCGCAAACGGGCGCTGCCCGGTGCGCGGATCGCGAAGCCCCACCGGCTTCATAGGTCCGAACGCGAGCGTGTCCGGCCCACGCCGCGCCATCTCTTCAATCGGCATGCAGCCCTCGAAATAGACCGGCTTCTCGAACGGATGCAGCGCGACCTTGTCGGCCGCCGTCACCGCCGCGACGAACGCGTAGTACTCCGCCTCGCT
>DATDGX010000017.1:0-54185 GCA_036521875.1 Binataceae bacterium (SeqCode) | reverse complement strand
GGCCATGACGGCCGCGATCTGCCGGCTGAATCCTTCTGGATAATTACTGCGCTTGAAATCGGATGCGATCTGATTGCGCAGCACCGCGTCGTCCTGCGGATAACCGGGGCTGCCGATGACCTTTGCGCCTTTCACGCCGTAATCAAGGAGCGTCTCAAGATCCACGTTGACAGGCGGGCGGTTGAATAGAACCTCGGTGGCGGCCGGCGTCGAAGTGGGCAACGCGGGATTGCCGGTCGACGACATGATCGAGGTCAACGAGATTGTGTGCTCGGGAAAATCCGCGGCCACCCACTGCGCGATCATCCCGCCCATCGACGCGCCGACGATGTGCGCCTTCTTGATACCCAGCGCGTCGAGCAAGCCGGCGGCGTCGGCAGCCATGTCACGCATGCTGTAAGGGACCTTAGGTTTTTTGCCCGCTGCGACGTCGGCCATCAGTGTCTGTACATTGACCGGACCGGCGTCTTCGAATTTCTTCGATAGCCCGACATCGCGATTGTCGTAGCGAATCACCCGATATCCGCGCGCGGTCAGCATCTCGATGAACGGCAGAGGCCATCGCGTGAGCTGACCGCCAAGGCCCATGATCAGGAGAATCGTCTGGCCGCTCGTGGGTCCATAGCTTTCATACTCGAGGTTAATCCCGTTGGCTTTGATTTGGGGCATAGTAAGTTAGTTCTCCACGCTTCTTTGAGTGACTTTGAATCCGCTGCTTTTCACTTGGCGATCGAGTTGACCGCCTCGCGCTCTATCGTAGGCTTGGGCGCATTCGCTGCGACCAGCGACTGGCTAATCTCAGGCGTCCAATGGTCGGGTTGATCGGCCCACAAGTCCCGCAAGTAAGGAGCGACCTCGGTGCCGAACAGCCTGGTGTTCTCGGCTCCCACTTCTTCGCGAAGGTTGCCGACATGCGGAGTGGCTATGAGCTGTCCGACGCGCAGATCAGTGATGAGCTCGCGCAGCCGCTGGCGGACCCGCTTGGGAGTGCCGGCGATGATGTAGCCTTTCTCGTCATACTCCCAGAAGCTCATTTCTCCGCGGCTGGCTCGCATTCGATCCTCGGGCCTGAGCTTGCTATGGGTCGCCTTCGCGAGGTCGGCCATGAAGTTCGTGGACTTGAGCGTTGTGTATCCCGGCGCATTCAGGAAACCCGGCGCGGGCGCACCGTTGCGGTGGAAATAGCGGACCGCCTGGTAATAGTTCTTCTCGGCCTCCGCGTCGGTGTTGGCCACGCACACGATCTGAGTAAACGCCATGCGATGCGGGTTAGTCGTTCCACCGCGCTTGTCGACGTACTCCCAGAACGCGTCGACCAGCGGCTTTGACGAGTAGAGTCCGGAGAACGACAAGTGCCCGTAACAGTAGTCGTGCTCTATGACGAGATCCCAGGTCTCGACGCTGCCGCCTCCGCCGGGCACCCAGATAGGCATCTGCTTTTGCGCCGGTCGCGGCCAGACGTTCACATAACGCAGCTGGTTGTACTTGCCGTTGAATGAAAATGGTTCCGGTTCCGACCACGCGCGCAGAATCAGCCGGCGCGCTTCTTCGAATCGCTCGCGCATCTCACCCGGCGGCATCCCGTACGCGTACACCGAGTCCATCGGAGTGCCGAGCACGAATCCCGCAGTCAGCCGGCCGCCCGAGAGGCAGTCGAGATACGCATACTCCTCGGCGACGCGAGTCGGTGGATTGTAGAGCGCCAGGGAGTTGCCGACCACAATGATAGTGGCGTTCCTGGTGGTCGCGGCGAGACTCGCCGCGAGCAGGTTGGGCGAGGGCGTCATCGCAAGCGGAGTCTGATGATGTTCGTTCACGGTGAGACCATCGAAGCCGACCTTGTCCGCGAGTTGCAGGAGGCGGATGAACATCCGGTACATCTCGCCGACCTTCTTCGGATCCGCGAGATGCGCCGGCGGCGTGACCCATGCCGAGTGGTAGCGCTCGCGGAAATCAGCGGGAAGGTGGGGATAGGTGACTTCTGCAAACCAGTGAAACTTCATCCCTGAACTCCATCCTGATCCGGTTCTCGAGAAGGTCAGTTCAATTCACTCAATTCAATGGCCGCGTAGGTCACGGTCCGAGCGTCTGTCAGCAGAAAAGAAAGGAGCGGAGCCATGCGCGGCTCCGCCCATGCTTACTGTGTGACGTAGCTGCTAATGCTTCACAGCCGACGAGGACATCGATTTGGATTTGCTCGCGCCTGCCGACTTCATCGCGCTGGCCGCCTTGGCTCCGTTCATCGGCTTTGCCGACATCGATTTAGTCCCTGACATTGACTTCGCTCCGGACATCGACCTGCTCCCGGACATCGACATGCTCGCGTGCTCCGTCCTGGTCGCGGACGCCGAAGGGTTCAGGGCCGCGCAAGTATCCCAGATCCACTTCGCCGTCGACAGTTCGTCTTCGGCGAACAGTCGCAAGGCTTCCTTGGTGCTCATGTCCTCGCAGATCAGCGCGGCGAAATCCCGAATCGGCTGGCTTCCGTCCTCGGGCTTGCTGCGGTTCGACGTGAGTCGCAGAAACTTTTCGTTGTCGGGAATTTCGGTACTGCCGAGCAGCGCGGTAAACTTGCGGCCCTCTTCGGTCGCGCCCGCGCGCTCCTCTCCGCCAAGTTCGGCGAGGCGCTTGCCGAAGACGCGCGAATGGTACGCCTCGCGCTCCGCGATCATCTGCAGGCTGGTGTAGATGCACTCGGTCTTGCAGGCCTTCACCCATGCGTTGAATGCCTCGGCGCCGCCGGCCTCGCCGGCGCGGACCTTGTCGAGGAAACTTACTATCGCGGCGCGCTCGGACTTATAGGTCTTGCCGAAAGCCTTGAACCCTGCGCCGTCGGAGGCGCTGCCATTTGAGGCCTGAGCTCCATTCTCCAACGCGGCCATCTCGGCCTCGAAAGTCGCTTCGCTCAGGATTCCGCTGCGGTATGCGCGCATCAGTTGTTTGAATTCGAATTCACGAGCCATGAGGAAACCTCCGCTAATTGAACGATCGTTCATCCAGGGCGTGTCCCAACATAGAGCGACCCATCGGGTACTGTCAAACCCGTATTTTCACGCGTGATGCCGCGGTTCTGAGCCCTTAGCGACAGGCGGCAACGAGTGCCGGAGTTGTGATAAGGCAGTTACTAAAGTATTGGGGTTCGGTTCGCGATTCTGTTCGATAATGGTCCGCAGGGAGGAATTGCCGCATGATCGTCGTCCATCACCTCAACGATTCCCGCTCACAACGTATCCTGTGGCTGCTGGAAGAGCTCGGCGTGCCGTACGAGATCAAGCCATACCAGCGCGATGCGGCAACCCGGCTGGCGCCACCGGAATTGAAGAAGGTTCACCCGCTCGGCAAATCGCCGGTCATCACCGACGGTAACCGGACGATCATCGAATCAGGTGCGATCATCGACTACCTGATACGCCGCCACGGCGGGGGGCGCCTGCAGCCCGCGCCCGAGACTCCGGCTTATGACGAGTACGCGCAATGGATGCACTATGCCGAAGGCTCCGCGATGCTTCCGCTCATGCTCAACCTATATGCCGCGCGCCTGGGTGCAGCGGCGGCGCCACTGATGCCGCGCATCGAGGGTGAGATTGCCAATCATCTCGCTTACATCGATGGCGCGTTGAAGGGCCGGCAGTTCCTGGTGGGAGATAACCTTACCGGCGCCGACGTCCAAATGAGTTTCGTGGGCGAGGTGGCCGGCGCGTTCGGTAAGCGCGCGCAGTATCCCAATCTCGACGCGTGGACCAAGCGCTTGCACGAGCGGCCCGCGTACAAGAAAGCGCTGGAACGCGGTGGCGCGTACAACCTCGCGAATTGACGAGGGCGACCAGGTTGACAACTCGCGCGCCGACTAGCGGCCCGCGTTGCTGGCGATCGGCTGTCCTTGGCTCTGGAAGCGGCCGGCGTCGAATTCCGCGTTGGGCCGGCTCGACACCATCGCGTACCATGCGCTCAAATTCTTGCATTGCTCGGGGATGGCGACGTCGATGACGCGGGCGAAGTCGAAAGTCGACTGAGCCACGATGTCGGCCATCGTGTAGGCTTCACCGGCGATGAACGCGCGGCCCGCGATTTCGTGGTCCAGCCATTCGCAGGCGGCGGTGAAAGTCTTGCGGTTCGATTCGCCGAAATCCTTGTACTGCTTGCCGCCCATCGCGGCGACGACGGCGGCAGTGTAGGGATGGGTGTGCACCCAGATCATGCCGACCGGATTCATGATGCGGAATTCGATTCGCCGGATCCACATGTCAACCAGCGCTCTCTCCTTCGCGTCGCGTCCAAACAGCCGGGGCTCGGGATGCAGTTCCTCCAGGTAGCGGCAGATCGAAACGCTCTCGGCAATACAGGTTCCGTCATCCAGTTCGAGCACCGGCACCTGTCCGAGCGAATTCTTCTTCAAGTACTCCGGAGTCTTGTGCGCACGCTGGGCGAGCGGCGTGTGTACCAGCGGAATAGCCAGTCCTTTTTCTTTCATGAACAGGCGCACGCGGCGCGGATTGGGTGCCGGATCGTTTTCGTTGTAGAGCTTCATTGCGGTTTCCTCTTGCTATTGGATTACTATCTAGTCGCGTAACTAAACTTGCACTCCGAAATGTCCGATTAGCTAGTCGACTAATCTTCGAGCGCCTTGGTGACGCCGTAGGCGTCCATCTGCGCCTGGAACTTCGCGACCTCGTGGGCCAGGATCAGGAGGTCGTGCTTGCGCCCCTCGCGATCTTTCACCTGATCGCGGAGCAGCGCTTCGGGCCGGAACCCCATCCCCTCGAAGACGGCGATTGCGCCTTTCTGATCGACCGTCATGTGCGCCACGACCTTCTCGATTCCCTGACCAAGCGCGATCGCGAAAGCCTCCTGCGTGAGCAGCCGTCCGAGCCCCTTGCCACGCATCGCCGGCGATACCAGTATCCTGAGCTCGGCGACGTGCGGCGACCACGATAGTTCGCCGCGATCGACGGTCGCATAGCCCTGTACCTTGCCGCCGGACTCGGCAAGCACGCTCGTGATGCGGCCGCGCTGGATGCCCTGGAGCCAGATCTCGATTGCCTCGGGCTGCGTGATGTCGCGGCGCAGAAAAAGAAGGTCGTGAGGGGGCAGGGCGCGCGCGAAAGCTAGCGCCACGGAACCGTCGGTGCCGCTCATGTAGCGCAAAGTTACCGGAGTGCCCTTGAGGTCGACCGTACGCGGATAGTTGCGCGACTTTTCGGTTTTGGGATTGTTTTTCATATCGATCGCTCCGAGAGCCAACTATCGAGTTGCGGCCACAGGCGCCGCACGGCGTTGGGTCCCGCGACCAGGCTCACGTGGCCGCCTTTGAGGATGATGTCGCGTTTATCCGTGCTGCTGATGAGGGCCAGCAGTTCCTTGGCCGATTCGTAGGGAACGATATGGTCATGCTCGGCCATCACGGCGAGAAAGGAGACCGCGATCTGCTTGAGGTCGACGCGCCGGCCTCCGAGTACGAGCTCGTTCTTGATCAGCTTGTTGTCCCACATCAGTTCCTTGGTGGTCTGCCGGAAGCATTCGCCGGGAAACGGAATCTGATCGGCCGCCCAGCGATCGAACATGCGAAACGATTTCACGAAGTCATCGTTCCACATGTTGTCCCACAGGCGAATCTGCGAAGCGATGCGCGCGGCGGACCGCAACATATCGAACGACGCGAAGATCAGCTCGGGCGGCACGTTGCCCAAGGTATCGACGATGCGATCGAGGTCGAAGTAGCGCTGGTCGGTCCACTGACGCATCAGCTTCATCCCCTCGAAGTTGACCGGCGTCGTGAGGCACACCAGATTTTTGAGGGGGCCCTTCGGATGCAGCGCCGCATACATCAGCGCCAGCATCCCGCCCATGCAGTATCCGATTATCGACAGGTCAGGCTCACCGCTATCGGCGAGAATTCGCGAAATACAATCCGGGATAAAGTCAACTACGTAGTCGTCGAGCCGCAACTGGCTATCTTCGGGACGCGGCACGCCCCAGTCGATTAGGTATACGTCGTAACCCTGCTTGAGCAGGAACTCGATAAAGCTCTGTCCGGGTGCAAGGTCGAGAATGTACGATTTGCTCACCAGCGACATGACAAAGAGGACCGGTACCCGGTAGACCTCT
Source organism: Binataceae bacterium (SeqCode) (assembly GCA_036521875.1). Taxonomy (GTDB): domain Bacteria; phylum Desulfobacterota; class Binatia; order Binatales; family Binataceae; genus DATDGX01. The sequence goes on along the minus strand of DATDGX010000017.1, from coordinate 48,080 downwards.
TTAGCCAGTGGCCGATAGTGGTATAGCGCGAGGGTGCCGCGCTTGTAGATCGTGTCCTTGGGCGTCAGCCCCAGCGCGGGATCGTCCGAGATCAGGTAGTTGAGACCCTTGATGTTGCGCTGAATGGTGCGCTGCACGGCGTCACGGACGCGCTCCCCAATCGACGGTTCGGCGGCGACCGCTGCGCTGGCGCTCATGCGGCGCCTCCTTTTCCGCTTGAGGGTTTCTTCGTACGGGGCGGGCGCGGCCCTGACGCGGCCGATTCACCGTTAACGGCCGCAGGTCCGGCGAGCTTCCCGAGTCCCGCCTCGATCGCCGAGAGGCGCGATTCGATCATCGAAAGCCGTTTGCCAAGGTCGATCACATCACTGCGCGTCGGCAGGCTAAGAGCGGTGAAATAGCGCTCCATGCCTTCGCCCATGCTCTTCTGCATCGACACGAAAACTTTGGTCAGCGTGCCCATCACGCGGCTGTAGCCGTCGGTCGCCATCACCTCATTGAACAGGCTATTCAACCGGGTTTCGGACTGTGACATCCACTCGCGCCAGGACGACAGGGGATCAGATGAGGAGTTGCGCTGATCTGCCATTGGCTGGTCCCTCCTGCACGCGGATGTTGCAGGAGCTCGATCTTACGCTCTGATCGATCCCGCCGTGAACTGAGGCTCAATGGTCGCACGTTACACCCGGGAGGAAATTCGTCAAGCTAGCGGCGCTCGGAGCCGCGTCGCGAATAGGGAAAGGGCATTCGCTACGCGCGGTTCATTTCCGGCCGCTCTCGCTCGCCGACTGCCAGAGCTTTTGTAGATTTTTAACGCCGCTCTCGAAAGTCTTGCGAAATTCGCGGGCCTGCTTCATCGCCTCTTCGCCGAGTCCGCTCTCGCTCAATGACTTGGTGAAAGACTCGTTGGCTCTGCGCCATTCCTCGATCCACGCTTCGAGCTGGCCGGCAGGCGCCTTCTGCTCGCGCTTGCTCTCTTTTCCTTCGTGCGAATTTGCGCGAGCCAGGGTGCGGCGAATCTGCCGCTCCCACATCGCGAAGCCCTGATCGATTGCCGCCACGTAGCCGTCCTTGGCGGTGCGAGCAACGCTGATCCAGCGCTCGACCTGCCGTTCGGCGTCGGGGATGCGGCGGGTGGCGAGATCGCCAACCGCGCTACCAATGCTGGTGAGGCCATCCACATATGCTCGCGTGATGTCGCGCAGCAGTTTGCCAATTCCGGTCGGCTCGTCCACGGGTCGTCTCCTTTTGGAACCGCTTCGCACTGCGGCAGTCGCGGTTGATAATTGCCTATGCACCTCAGTAACAAACCGTTGCCTGAATACCAAATTGAACTCGCTCCATGTGGAACAGGTGACGAGACGGGACAGATGTGCAATCTATGATCGTAATAGGGGGCGTAACGGGCGAGGACAATTTCGCGCGTCAATTTACAATTTAATCCGGCGGCAGAAAATCAAATGAGCAAGTTAGTTTCCGATGCTTTGAAAAAAGAGTTTCGCGACCGCGGGGTCGTGTTCATCGGGCAAGCGCTCGACGCCGAGTCGCTCCGGATGGCGGAAGCGGCATTCGATTGGAGCCTTAAACATCCGAGTCCTGGCGCCGCGAACTTTCCGAGCAAGGACTCGGCGGCGACGTTCTACCAGGATCTCGCCAATCCCAACGCGGTCGCAGCGTATCGCCATCTGCTCGAGGAGTCGCCGGCCGCCGATATCGCCGCGGCGCTGTGGGGGACGCCCGAAGTTTGGTTCATGTACGAACAGGTGTTTCTCAAGCAGGGCGGACAGAGCCGGCGCACGCCATGGCACCAGGACGCATCGTATCTGCCGGTCGACGGCGATCAGCTCGCCGTCATGTGGATTCCGTTCGAGCGGCTGGCAAAAGAGAATTCGCTGGAGCTGGTGCGCGGGTCGCATCGCGGGACGTTGTACAACGGCTCGCGCTTCGACGCTGACGACGACACCGCGCCGATCTTTCCGGAGGAGACCTTGCCGCGGCTGCCAGACATCGAGGCGCATCGCGATCGATGGGACATCGTGTCGTGGGCGGTAGCGCCGGGCGATGTTCTGGTGTTCCATCCCGCGATGCTCCACGGCGGAGCGCCGACGCTCCCCAGCCAGCGCCGCCGTACCTTGTCGCTGCGCTTCTTTGGCGACGACGCGGTTTATACTCCGCGCATGGCCGGCGTGGTGACGGCAGCCGAGCAGCCGCGCGGGGACACCGGCGAAAGCTCAGAGGCGGTCTTCAGGAAACTTCCGCGGAGCCTCTCTCCCGGCGATCCGTTCAGGCATCCGGATTTTCTGAAGGTCCGCCCGCGCAGTCAGAACGACGCGAGGGGAGCGTGAGCGCGCGTCGGGCGAGTCATTAGCCAGATCGATCAATCAAGTCGGAGAAGACAGATCATGAAACTTGGCCTCCTGTACGAAATTCAAATTCCGAAACCGTGGACACCCGGCATCGAGGCGAGAACCTATGGAGAAGTCCTCGAGCAGGTAGTCCTCGCCGACCGGCTCGGATGGGGATACGTGTGGGCGGTGGAGCATCATCTGCTGCCGCAATGGTCGCACTGCCCGGCGCCGGAAGTGCTGTTCGGCGCGATCACGCAGCGCACCTCGAAGATCCGGATTGGACACGGCATCGCGCTGTTACCGAGGAACTTCAATCACGCGTTGCGGGTCGCCGAGCGCGCGGCGGTCCTCGACATCCTGAGCGGCGGGCGCGTCGAGTTGGGGACCGGCCGCGCGGTCACGCTCCAGGAGCTCGACGGCTTCGAAGTAAATCCGGATGACACGCAGGCGATGTGGGCGGAGGCGATCGAGATCCTGGTCAGGAGCTGGAAGGACGAGCCGGTCCAATTCGCCGGCAAGTTCTACAACATACCTGCAAGCTACGTGGTCCCGAAGCCAATCCAGAAACCTCATCCGCCGCTGTGGTTGGCTGGAACCAACCCGGCGACTTTCATCCTTGCGGGACAAAAGGGACTCGGGATGCTGGGTTTCGTTACCGGCGCTCCGGAGGAATTGGCGCCGCGAATCGCGGGGTACAAAGAAGCGGTCAAGCATGCTGAGCCGGTGGGCGGATTCATCAACGATCAGTCCGCGGTGCTGATTCAGACTTATTGCGCCGAGACTCGCGAGCAGGCAATCAAAGACGTTACCCAGCCGCTCGAGGTCGTGGCACGGCTGGCTGCCGAATTGTTCCTGCCGTGGGCTGAAAAGGGACGCGAGCGGAAAGCGGAAAGCTACCGCTACCTGACCGAACAGCCGGCGCAAGGACGCGCCGGTGCTGCGTCGCCGGTCACGGGAGATGTGCAGCAGAGAATTCGCGACGGTATCATCGCGGTGGGGACGCCTGACGATCTGATCAAGCTGTTCCGCATCTATCGTGACATGGGCGTCGATCAGATGCTGACCTGGGTCCAGTTCGGCGGACTCGAGCACAGCAAAATCATTAAGAGCATGGGACTGATCGGCAAGCATGTGATTCCGGAACTCAACCGTTGACGGTCCCTACTTAACCATTGATGGTTCAATAGGCAATTCGGCGCAATGAGTAATGCACAAAATCCGGAAGTAGTAATCGTCGGTGGCGGAATCGGCGGGAGCGCGCTGGCGTCGGTGCTCGCACGCGAGGGGATCACAACTACCGTTCTCGAGAAATCAACCGCTCACGTCGATCACGTTCGCGGCGAATGGCTGGCGCCATGGGGCGTCGCTGAAACGCAGCGCCTGGGACTATACGAGCTGCTGCTCGCGGCCGGCGGCCATCATCTGAAGCGGCACATCGCATTCGGCGACGACGTCGATGCCGCGACCGCCGAGAGTCAGACCCTGGATATGACCGCCTTCGAAGGAGCCGGACTGAAGCCGCCGCTATGCATGCGGCATCCCCATATGTGCGACATCCTCAATGCCGATGCGATCAGGAACGGCGCCCAGCTCATCCGCGGCATCTCTAACCTGCAGGTCAGCGCCGGATCATCCCCTCTAGTGCGTTTCCGCTGCGACGGCCGCGAACAAAATTTCAAACCGCGACTTGTGGTCGGGGCCGATGGGCGCAACTCGATAGTCAGGAGTCAGGCGGGGATCCCGCTGCATCGCGACCCTACGCATCATCTTATGGCGGGGCTGCTGGTGGACAATACTAACGGCTGGCCGGCCGTCCTGCAGATATTTGGAACAGAGGACAATGTCAATTTCCTCGCGTTTCCCCAGTCCGACAGTCGCGTCCGCTTGTACATCTGCTATGCAATCGACCAGAAGCGGCGGTTCGCGGGAGCGGATAATCAGGCGCGGTTCCTTGACGCGTTCAAGCTCCAGTCGGTTCCGCGCAGTCAGTATCTGGCGGCGGGCACGCCAGCCGGGCCCTGCAATTCCTATGGCAACGAAGACTCCTGGACCGACACTCCCTTCGTTCCCGGCATAGTGCTGATTGGTGATGCGGCCGGCCACAACGATCCGATCATCGGCCAGGGTCTCTCGATCACTTACCGCGACGTGCGCGTGGTGCGCGACTTGATGCTCGGAAGTCGCGAGTGGACGTGCGAAACGTTTCGTCCGTACGCGGAAGAACGCGCGGAGCGGATGCGGCGCTTGCGAATCACCGCATCGTCGCTGTCGATCCTGAATGCGGAGTTCGGGCCGCGCGCGCGAGAACGGCGGCTCAGGGTTCGCGACGAGCGCTCGCGAGGTAACTTTCCGGACCTGGCGCCGGCGGGCTTCCTCGGGCCGGAAGTCGTTCCGGCAGAAATGTTTTCCGAAGAGATGCTGGAGCGGCTGCGTTCGATCTAATTGTAGAGTGCATGCGCTTGACTCAGATGAAGTAGCTAATGCGCTTTCGCCGGTCCGGCGGTGGATGTTTGGCCGGTTCGAAATGGAGTAGGTATTCACGGGTGGCTTCCCTGGAAGAATCGCTGGCGAACTACATTCAGTTGCGTATGCCCGATGCCGCGGCGGTCCGCGTCGATCAGCTTGCGCAGATCTCCGGGGGCGCCTCGCGCCAGACTTATCGGTTTCGGTTGTCGTACGAAGAGAATCGACAACCGCGCGAGCGCCGTCTGATACTCAGACGCGATCCGTCCGCGAGTCTTATCGACACCGATCGCAAGATCGAATTTGCGGCCTACAAGTCCTTCTTCGCCACTTCAGTTCCGGTGCCGGAGGTCCTTTGGCTCGAAGACGACGCGAGTCACCTGGGCAGTCCGTTTTTTATCAGCGTCGAAATGACCGGCCTGCAAACGTCGCCGGCGCTGCTCCAGATGGAGCCGTATGCGTCCCACCAGCGCAAGATTGCGGAGCAGAAGTGGTCGATACTGGGAGCGATCGCATCGCACGATCCCGCCGCGCTCGGACTGGTCGGAACGATGGAATGGGTCGAGCCGGCCCAGTGCTGGAAGCGCGAACTCGACTACTGGGAGGGAGTGCTCGATTCCGACGAGCTGATCCCGCAGCCGATAATTCGCGCGGCGATCCGCTGGTTGCGGCGCAATTCGCCGCCCCCAGCGCAAAAAATCAGCGTCGTGCACGGCGACTACCGAACCGGAAATTTTCTGTTCGACGAACAAGGGCGCATCCACGGAATCCTCGATTGGGAGATGGCCCATCTCGGCGATCCGCTCGAGGACCTGGGATGGAGCTTGAACCGAGTATGGTGTTGGGCGCGCGATGATCGCCGCGGAGGATTGGTGCCGCGCGAACAGGCGGTAGCAATCTGGGAGAAGGCGAGCGGGTTGAGAGCCGATGCTGACGCGCTGCACTGGTGGGAGTTATTCGCGACGGTGAAGGGGCAGGGGATTTGGGTCTCGAGCGCGCATGCTTGGGAGACGGGCGAGAACAAAGATCCGATCCTGGTCCTCAGCTCATGGGCATTGATGAATAGTCAGGATCGCGCGGCGCTGGAACTGATGGGGCGCATCCGATGAGACCGGGCGTAGTAGTAGTATTTCAGCAAATGGCGCAGGACCTATTCGTAAGCGTGCTACCCGCGATCGGTCCCAGCTACCAGCAGGGCACCGTCGGCATGATAGCCAGTATGCTGGCGATAGTAAGTGAAGAATGGGATCGCGCTGCCAGCCGCCGTATCGAAGAGAACCATCGTCTTCGCGAGCTGTTCCGCGACTCCGCCCGCGCGGTTAGTGATCCCGCTCTCAAACGCCGCTTGCTGGAACTCGCGGAGACCCGCGATCATGACTTCAGCGTTTCAGCACTGGAGAAAAACAACTGCGCGCTTCGTGCGGCGCTTATCGAGCTGCACGTTCACGTCGAGTCTCAGAGCGGAGCAGACGCGCGCAATGTCGAAGATGCAATCTGGAACGAACTATTGAAATCGACCGAGCGCCGTCGACTCTCAACCGCGGCTTTCTGAGCCGCGGACGCGCGCCTCACATTTTGCTGTGGTCCCAGCTCGCGAACTTCTCCGGATGGAACCGTATTACGACCCGCTTCGCAGCTTGCGCGAGCAGCGCCTCATTCTGCGCCGGACTGACTGACTCCAGGCCGCTCATCTTCGCAGCGATCCTGCGCAGCACGTCCGCGGTCACTTCCCGGTCTTCGACGATCTCGGCACGCCCGCGCATCATCAGTCCCCGAAGTTCGTTGTAGGCCTGACCCGACTCCAGAAGCATCGTGGTACGAGGGTCGCGTCGTATATTCACAGCTTTCTGAGATTTGCCGTAAGTAGTCATTAGCAAGTCGCCATCTTTGACTGCATACCACATCGCAACCAGGTGCGGATAATTTCCAGGCCCGTTGCTGGCGAGAACGGCGGTGCGTCCCGCCTCCAGATAGCGCTTCGATTCCTCAGCGGTCAGCCGGATGGATTTCCTGCTATCCATATTTTCTCCTTCGGGGTTTTCTCCTCGCGCGGCCTTTCGAATCTATACCACGCGAAGCGGACGAAGAGATGCGCGCGCCGATTTATGTTGGCCGGCAAGTGTGTTACTCGGGCCTCGGTACCAATTGATGCTGCATGACATTCGCGTGCTCGAGATCTCCGCACCCGAAACGATGGTGGCGGGCGAGATCCTTGCGGACCTCGGCGCCGACGTGCTGGTGGTGGAGCCGCCGGCAGGTTCGCAAGCGCGGCGGCTCGAGCCTTTTCTCGACGATACGCCCGGCCTCGAACGCAGCCTCACCTGGCATGCGTTGAACCGAAACAAACGCGGCATCACGCTCGATCTCAAAGATCCGGATGGACGCGAGCTGTTCACTATTCTCGCCGCGAAATTCGACGTGATCCTCGAAACGCTTGGCGCGCAAGGCGAATCTGCACTCGACGGGTTTATTTTTCCGGCGAAGATGATTCGATGCTCCATCAGTCCGTTCGCCAGCAGCGGTCCGAAGAGCGAATACGCGTCATCGGATCTCGTGGTGATGGCGTCGAGCGGCGCTCCGGGCATGACCGGCGATTACGATCGGCCGCCGATCTTTTTCAGCGTGCCGCAATCCATGATGGAGGCGGGGGCTGAGGCTGCGATCGCCGCGTTGGCAAGCCTGGTCGCGCGCGATCGCGACGGCGTCGGTCAGCATGCCGAGATATCGGCGCGGATTGCCGCGATGACGAGCGCGATGAGCGTGCCGGTGGTGATGGGTTCCGGCAATCGCGAGATCCCACGCATGGTCGGCCGGACCAGCGTCGCGGGTGTCGACGTACCGGGCGTCTTCGGATGCGCCGATGGCTACGTGCTCGTGACGGTCGCCGCGTTCGGCCCCGCCTTCGGGCCGATGACGCAGCGCCTGGCAAAGTGGGCGGCGGACGAGGGACATCTGTCGCGGGAAATTGCCGACCTCAACTGGTCGACGTTTCCAGCCGATCTTTCCAACAAGAAAACTTCGCCGGCGCAACTTGCAGCGCTGGTCGGCGGCATCCGCTCTTTGTGCTTGAGCAAAACCAAGGCTGAACTCGGCGCGGCGGCGCGACGGCTCGGGTTACTGACCTCGCCGGTGATGGACATGAAAGACGTGGCGGAGTCCGAGCAGTATCGTGGCCGCGGATTGTGGGCGCCGGTTTCGATTCGGCCCGACGGGCGGCAACTCGACGCGCCGGCGCGGTTCGCGCAATTCTCCGATTTCACGATCGAGATCGCGCGTCCCGCTCCGCTGCTTTCCGAACACACCGTCGAGATTCTCGAAGCCGAAGCCGGACTCTCTCGCCTCGAGATACAGGCGTTGTTCGTTCAGGGCGTTATCTAGTTAAAGGATCCAGAGATGAATGCACCGCTGCATGGGCTTCATGTGCTCGACCTCAGTTGGGTGATGGTCGGGCCGCTGAGCGGCCGCTACCTGAGCGACCTGGGCGCCGACGTCATCAAGGTCGAGAGTCGCAGTAGGATCGATCCCTTGCGCACGCTGGGTCCTTTCAAAGATGGAAAGCCCGGTCCCGAACGATCGATCAGTTATCACAATTTGAACGCCGGCAAGCGCAGCCTCGCGATCAACATGAAAGAGGAGCGCGGGAGAGAAATCATCTTGCGGCTCGCAGGTTGGGCTGACGTCGTGCTCGAGAGCTTCACGCCCGGCGTGCTCGAAAACTTGAAGCTCGACTACCACAACTTGAAGCAGCGCAATCCGAATCTCATCATGGTGTCGACCAGCATCCTGGGGCAGACGGGGCCGCATGCGCTCGGCACCAGCGGCGTCGGCACGATGGGCGCCGCGATGTCCGGCGCGACGTTCCTGCTGGGATGGCCCGATCGTCCGCCCTGCGGCCCCTTCGGCCCGTGGACTGACGGGGTCGCGCCGCGTTTCATCGTCTCGAGCATTCTCGCCGCGCTGCACAATCGATCGCGAACCGGACACGGCACATATATCGATGTGGCGCAGGCTGAGACGGGCCTGTATTTCATGTCGCCGGCGTATTACGAGTACGCCGCCAACGGATCGATCCCGGCGCGGCGCGGCGACGCCGGCTCTCCGCTGCGAGCCCCGCACGGAATCTATCCATGCGCGGGCGACGATCGATGGGTCGCTATCGACGCGTCCAGGGCCGGGCATTGGAAAGCATTTCGAGCAGTCGTCGGAGGCGCACTTCTCGATCCTCGCTTCGACACGCTCATCGCGAGGCTCAGAAATCGCGGCGAGCTGGACGCCGCGATTTCCGATTGGACGCGTCCGCAGGAGGCGAACGCCGTCGAGCAGCGCGTGCAGGCGGTCGGCGCGCCGTGTCATATCGTTTCGCGCGGCGAGGATCTCGCTCGCGATCCACACCTAGTCGCCGCGGGCCACTTGAGGAAGATCGACGATCCCGTGTTCGGCGCGGCCGAGATCGAAGGTCCCCGCTTCCGGCTGCATCGCACGCCTCACGTCGAGACGCGCCGCGCGCCGCTGATTGGCGAGCACACTCGCGAGATCCTCGAGAGCATCTGCAATTTTTCCGAAGCTGAAATCGCGCATCTCACCGAGGCCGGCGTCCTCGGCTGAGTCGATGCGCGCAGGGTGCCCTACCAGCTATCGATGTAGCGATGCTTTTTTCCGGTGCGCGGCTCCGGCGGAGGCGTCGAGCGCAGTCCGGCGCTGATCCATCTGCGCGAGTCGGCCGGATCGATTACATCGTCGATGGTGAAATGCGATGCGTTGTTGATTGCTTTGCCGCGCCTGTACATCGCGGCGACCATGTCGTCGAAAGTCTTTTTGCGCTCCGCCGGATCTTTGATCGCTGCCAGTTCGTTGCGGTAGCCGAGCTTCACCGCGCCCTCGAGTCCCATCGGGCCGAATTCTCCGGTCGGCCACGCCACCGTGAACAAGGCCGCCTCGTAGGCTCCTGCAGCCATCGCGATGCCGCCGAGCCCGTAGGCCTTGCGCAATACGATGGTGAAGAATGGCACCGTCACGTTGGCCGCGGTCACGAACAGCCGCGACGAATGCCGTACCAGCGCGGTCTTTTCGATCTCCGGGCCGACCATGATGCCGGGCGTATCGCACAGAAACAACAGCGGAATGTCGAAGGCGTCGCACAGTCTGATGAAGCGGGCAGCCTTGTCCGATCCGTCGCTGTCGATCGCGCCGGCGAGATGTCTCGGATTGTTGGCCACCACGCCGAACGACTGTCCTTCGATTCTGACCAACGCAGTTATCATCCCAAGGCCGAAGCTCGCGCGCAGTTCGAGCACCGAGCTGGTGTCCGCGAGATTCTCGATGATCGAGCGAATGTCATAGACGCGAAGCCGGTTCTCGGGAATGATTCCGCGCAGCAGCCGCTGGTCCGCGCACTGCCACGCGCCGATACTTCCCTGGAAGTAGGAGAGATACTTGCGGGCGACGCGCGCGGCTTCGGTCTCGTCGGCAACCAATATGTCGACGACGCCGTTAGGCACCTGCACGTCCATCGGGCCGATTTCCTCGGGACGGAATATGCCCAGTCCGCCGCCTTCGATCATCGCGGGACCGCCCATCCCGATGTTGGAGTGCTGTGTCGCGATGACCACGTCGCAGCATCCCAGCAACGAGGCGTTGCCCGCGTAGCATCGGCCTGAAGTTATTCCGATCAGCGGCACCAGCCCGCTCAGCTTCGGAAAATCGTTGAACGTGCGAGTGCTGAATCCTCCGTCGGTGTCGCCCGGCCGGCCGCCTCCCCCTTCGGCGAACAGCACCAGCGGCATCCGCAGTTCGCGCGCGAGCTGGAACATGCGATCTTTTTTGCGATGATTCAGATGCCCCTGTGTGCCGGCCAGCACGGTGTAGTCGTATGCGAGGATGACACAGCGCGCCTGCTTGGCCCCGAACAGATCGCCGTTGACGGTACCGAGCCCGGTGACCAGCCCGTCCGCGGGCGTGTTCTTGATCAGGTCCTCCATCGTGCGGCGCCGCCGCTGCGCCGCCACCACCAGCGGTCCGTATTCGACGAAGGTGCCCGGGTCGCACAGCTCCTCGATATTCTCGCGCGCGGTTCGCTGTCCGGTTTTGCGCCGCCGCGCCACCGCGTCGGGACGCGCCGCATCGAGCCCGATGGCGTGCCGCTCGTGCACCTCCGCAAGGTCGGGACGCACGCGATCCAAATCGACCTCCTCGCTGTGCGCGGCAGCGGACGTCTCGACCTCGCTCTCCTCGATGAACGCGAGCGGATGACCCTCGAAGACTGTATCTCCACGCTCGACCGTGATCAGACGCACCGTCCCGCTGACACGCGCGTGGATGACGTGCTCCATCTTCATCGCTTCCATCACCAGGACCTGCTGTCCGCGCGCGACGCGGTCGCCCTCGCGCATGTCGATCGAGACGATCGTCCCTTGCATCGGCGCAATCACCGCTACTGTGTTCTCGGGTCCGGTTATCGCGGACGCGGGCGCACTCGACACTGACGTCGCGGATGCGCCGGTGCGCGGCGTCTCTCCGGCAGTGGACTTTCCGTGATCGAGCACAGCGAGCGGATCGTTCGAATCGATCCTGGCGCCCGCGAGCCGCGGCAAGGGCTGCGACTCGAAAAAGGATCGTCGCGGGTCAGCTTCGCGCGGAGCGCTCAGCTGGGCGGCATGGTCTTCGACGAAGCGGGTGTAGATTCGATTCGCGGCGAAGTCGGGATGCTGCAGCAGGTTCTGCAGGAAACCGATATTGGTCGCGACGCCTTCGATCCTGAAATCGCCCAACGCGCGATACGCGCGCCGCACCGCCTCGGCGTAATCTGCCGACGGCGAGTGCGCTATCAGCTTCGCCAGCAGCGAGTCGAATCTCGGATTGGTCGTGTACCCGGCATACGCGAAGGTGTCGACGCGGATGCCGGGACCGGACGGCGTTTCAAACGCGCTCAGCGTCCCGCCCGACGGCTTGGGCGTACCGTCGCGGCTCATCGACTCCATATTAATTCGCAACTCGATCGCAAAGCCGCGCGGATTTGGAATGTCCGTCTGCGCGAGTCCGATTTCCCTGAGCGACGCGCCTCCTGCCAGCTTCAACTGAGACTTGACCAGGTCGACACCCACCACTTCTTCGGTCACCGTGTGCTCGACCTGCAAGCGCGGGTTCGCCTCGATGAAAGCTAGCCGCGCCGGCTCGCTGCCATCGTCGGGGAGCAGAAATTCGAACGTGCCGAGGCTCGCATAACGCACTTCTCGCGCCATCCGCAGTGCGCCATCGATCAGCCGCTTGCGGACCGCCGCGTCGAGCGCGGGACTCGGCGCGATTTCCACGATCTTCTGATTACGGCGCTGGATGCTGCATTCGCGCTCCCATAGATGACTCACCTCGCCCGACCGGTCGCCGGCGATCTGCACTTCCAGATGACGCGCGCGAGTGAGTAGTTGCTCCAGGTAGACGCCGTCATCGCCAAAGGCAGCCAGCGCCTCGGACTGGCATCGCCGGTATGCCTCTTCGATTTCATCGGCGCGATAAACCGCGCGCATCCCGCGCCCACCGCCGCCTGCGATCGCTTTGATCATCACCGCGCCGCCATCCAGCGAAGCCATGAACGCTTTCGCAGCTTCGAGCGTCGCCGGACCGCCGGTTCCACGCAGTACCGAGACACCGCATCGCTCGGCCAGCGCTCGCGCCCGCACCTTGTTTCCGAACAGCTCAAGGGTCTCCGGCCGCGGACCGACAAACGTAATTGCCTCCTCCTCGCATCGGCGTGCGAGCGATGGGTTCTCGCTCAAAAAGCCGTATCCGGGATGAATCGCCTCGCACCCAGAGGTCTTGGCTGCCGCGATGATTTGCTCGAGACCAAGGTAAGCCGCGGCGCCAACGCCCTTCAGCGCGACGGCATCGTCGGCCTTGCGGGTGTGAAGCGAATTGACATCGTCCTCGGAAAAGACCGCCACGGTCCGGACGCCGAGTTCGGCGGCGGCACGCATGATACGAATCGCGATCTCGCCCCGGTTGGCGACCAATAGCTTCTTCGCAATCATACTATCGGACTATCTCCCGACCCGCTCCGGCTACCGAGTAATGACACGACCCTGCCGGCCGAGACTCTCACGGCGTACGGTAATCATCTGGTTCATCTGTCGGAGTGACTATTAAACTGGCTAGTGCACGATGCACAACTGAGCATTGCGCTTGTCACTGCGGACTTTTCAGATCGCACCGGAGGCGAGGACCAGCAACGCACGCGCTTGAGTTTGATTTGGGACGCGACTATATGACCGCATAGTAACTGCTGTCAAACACGCGCTGCGCCTCGACCTTGTGACGAGGCGGCGCGCGGCTCGCCGCGGCTCCCCAATAGGAAGACCAATGGAATTTGCACTGAGTGAAGAGCATCAGATGCTCAAGGATTTGGTTCGGCGTTTCGTAAACGAGCAACTGATGCCGCTCGAGCGTGCGGTGCTCGCGCGGGAAGCTTCCGGCGGCGGCGCCGGGCTGACCGCGGAAGAGCGGGCGCCGATCGACAAAAAGTCGCACGAGCTGGGACTGTGGGGACTCGACGCGCCCAAGCAAATCGGCGGATCGGACTTGCCGATGGTCGCGATGATTGGCGTCAACGAAGAAATGGGAAGAACGGTGACGCCCTATACGCTGCCGCCGGACTCCCCGAATCTTCGCATGCTCCTCGCGACGGCCAACGAGGAACAGCGCGCGAAATACCTGGAGCCCTACGCGCGCGGCGAGATGACTTCCGCAATTGGAATCTCGGAACCGGGAGCCGGGGCCGATCCGGCCGCGATGAAGACGCGCGCGGTTCGCGACGGCGACCAGTGGGTAATCAACGGCCGCAAGATTTGGGTCAGCCGGGCGGCCGACGCCGACTTCACGATCCTGATGGCCGTCACCAACAAGGATGCCGGCACGCGCGGCGGAATCTCGGCGTTCCTCATCGACAAGGGCACGCCGGGTTTCAACGTGGTGCGCAAAATCCCGATGATCGGCGGCGCGTATACCTACGAAATCGTCCTCGAGGATTGCCGCCTACCGCTCTCAAAGCTGCTCGGCAAGGAAGGCAGCGGTTTCGCGCCGATGCAGCTGCGGCTGTCGACGCGGCGCGTGCAGATGGCGTCGTGGTGCGTGGGTCTGTCGCAGCGCGCACTCGACATGATCTGCGAGTACGCGCCGCAACGCATCACCTTCGGCGCGCCGCTTGCGGATCGCCAGGCGATTCAGTGGTGGATCGCCGATGCCGCGACGCGGATTCATGCCTGCCGGCTGATGGCCTACGACGCGGCGTGGAAAATTGACGAGGGCCGCGAGACTCGGATCGAAGCGTCGATGATCAAGGTCTTCGGCACCGAGATGGCGCAGGAGATCATCGATAACGCGATGCAGACCTTCGGCGCCATGGGCATGACCAAAGAGATGCCACTGCAGTTGATGGCGTCGCAGGTCCGCACTATGCGCATCTACGAGGGACCTTCGGAAGTCCATCGCTGGGTGATCGCGCGAAACCTGCTCAGACTGCGACGTTCATGATTCACCCCGCCGCGTGCCGGTGGCCGTCGCAGTTAGACTTCGCCACTCAGGAACGCTCGCTGAAGATTCGCGCGTAGGTCTTCTGAGTGGCGGCCGCCCGCGCTTGCGCCTCGCGCCGTTCCTCCGGAGTGGCCATCTCCGCGATCATCTTGCGCTCGAGCGCGATACCCTCCGGCAGCGCCAAGTCGAGGCCGCGATTGACCAACGCTTTGGCGGTTTTCAGCGCATAGCCCGCTCGTTCGATCAGCACACGAGCCAGTTCCTCGCACGTGGGTATGAGTTGCGCGGGCGGCACCACGCGGTTCACGAGGCCAATAGTCAGAGCCTCCTGGGCGGTGCGCGGAAGACCGGTGAAAATCATTTCCTTCGCGATTCCCGGACCGACCAGCCGCGGCAGTCGTTGCGTTCCACCTCCGGCGGGCAAGGCGCCGAAGCGAATCTCGGGCAGCCCAATCGTTGCGGTATCCGCCATGATGCGAAGGTCGCAGGCGAGCGCGATTTCGCATCCGCCGCCCATCGCGGCGCCGTTGATTGCGGCTATGACGGGCACCCGGGACATCTCGAGCGCGCTGAACAGCTCACGGCGGGGAGGCCCGGCGGGTAGATTGGCGCGTTCCGGCGCCGCGCCAGCAGCAGGCCTGCGCTGCAGATCGCGAAGATCGGCTCCGCCGCAGAAATGCCGTCCGGCGCCGGTCAGGATCACGACCCGCACCTGCAGGTCGGCGTCCACTTCGGCCATTGCGGCGACTACATCGTTCGCGAGTTGACCATTGATCGTGTTGGCGCGATCGGGACGGTTGAGAGTGAGATAGGCGATACCTTCTTTCTCTTCAAGCAGGATGGTTTCGTAATTCATTCAACCCGAGCTCCATTTCCGAGGAGAGTTTACGAATACTCAGATCAATAGCCAGAATGCATAATTGACTACATCGCGAATGAGTATCCGCCGTTGACTGGAATCGTCTGTCCGGTGATCCAGCTCGAGGCGTCGGAGCTCAGAAACAGGATCATGTTGGCGGCATCCTCTGGCTCACCGAGCCGTTTCACCTGGTAGACCTTGAGAACGCGTTTGGTCGCTTCCGGGTCCTCGTGTCGTGGCGTGGTGGTGGGCGTGCGGGTGGCTCCGAGCGCGACACAGTTTGCCGTGATCCATTGGCGCCCGAGCTGTTTGGCGATCGCGCGCATGAAACCCGCGGCACCGGCCTTGGCCGCCGAGTAGATTTCCAGGCGCGGCTCGCCGACGCGGCCGGCGTCCGAGATAACCGTGACGATCTTGCCGTACTTCCTCTCGATCATCGCGGGCCCCGCAGCGCGAACGCAATTGATCACGCCGTAGAGGTTGGTCGCCATGAATGGCGTCCAGTCATCCGGCTGCTGCTCCCAGAATGGCTTGCTGACGACCTTGGTCGGATCTGGTCCGGCGTTGCCGGCATTGTTGACCAGTATATCGACGGCGCCGAACTTCGCGCGGGCCTTCTCAAACATTGCGGAGACGGCGGCGAAATCGGTCACATCGCACTGCGCCGCCAGTGCCTTGACGCCGAGCTTCTCGACTTCGGCCGCAACCGCCTCGGCCCGTTCCAGGCGGAAATCATTTACCACCACGCCGGCGGCATTGTTTTCCGCAAAGCGCAGCGCGACCGCACGTCCGACTCCCTGGCCCGCGCCGGTAATCAGTCCGACGTGTCCCTTCAGATCCAGAATGTTAGTAGCCATTGGTCTCCTCAGCTGAAGATGCCGTAACACGCTTTGTAATTGGCTGGCAACAAAATCAGTGGTAGACGATCGTTCGTTGGAAAGGTTGTTCGGGGAGGTTGCTCGCATGGAACAGAAAATCGCCGCGCAGCCGGAACTCTATTCGGCCTCGGCGGACGGACTGCCCGCGTTGAACGGCGGACGATGCCGCGCGTGCGGTTATGTCTTCTTTCCGCCGCAGCGTTACGGATGCGAGGTGTGCGGCGCGCTGCCGAGCGAGCTCGAAGCGATTTCGCTTAAGGGAAGCGGCGTGCTCAATTCGTTCGCCACTGTGTATCATCACCAGGGCAAAGGAATCGAAGCTCCATTCACCATCGGACTGATCGTGCTCGACGACGGACCCGCGGTCCGCTCAACTCTGACCGCGCGTACCGATGAAGGCTTGCAGGTCGGCGACCGGATGCACGCCGTGCTGGTTCCGGCCGGGAGAAGCGCGGACGGAAAGGAAATTGTGGAACTTCGCTTCGCGAAGGAGGCGGCGGGCCAATGAAAAAAACTTTGCGCGAGATGCGTCCGGTATACGTGGTTGGAATCGGGCTCCATCGCTATCAACGCTTGAGCGAAACGCCTTACGTCACGCTCGGACTCACGGCGGTGCGTGAGGCGCTGGCCGATGCGGGAATCGAGTGGCGCGCCGTCGATTCCGCGTACACCGGCACCGCGCTCATCGGGATGGCGGCGTCGCGGCCGATGCTGCGCCATCTGGGCGCGAGCGGAATCCCGATGGCGCAGGTGGAAAACGCATCTGCCTCGGGCTCGACCGCGTTTCGGCACGCGTGCCTCGACGTAGCCAGCGGCATGAGCGACGTTTCGATCGCGATCGGCGTGGACAAGCCGGGTCCGGTCGGCTCGGGTCCCGCGAAGAGCAACCTTCGCGATCTGGTCGGCTCGCGCGCAGTGCCGTTCACGCATTTCGCGCTGCTCACCAATCAGTACATGAATCGCTACGGCGTCAAAATCGAACAGATCGCGGCGGTGGCGGTGAAGAATAATCGCAATGGCGCGAACAATCCCTACGCACAGCGGCAGAAGGCGGTCACCCTGGACGAGGTGATGGCGGGGCCTGCGATTTCGGGCTCGCTGACGCGCCTGCAATGCTGCCCGGTCGGTGAAGGGGCGGCGGCGGTCATCGTGGCTTCCGGCGATGCGATCGCGGAGCTCGGGATCGATCGCTCGCGCGCGATACGCGTGATCGCGTCAGTCACGCGGACGGAGCGCGTCTACCGGGGCGCCAAAAACTTCGACGCCGAGCTTACGCGAGAAACCGTCGCGCAAGCCTACCGCGAGGCCGGTATCACGGCGGCCGATCTCGACGTCGTGGAAGTGCACGACGCATTTACGATCGAAGAACTCCTCTACGCCGAAATGCTGGGCCTGTGCGGTGAGGGCGAAGGGGCCGCGATGGTCGCCAGCGGCGCCACCGATATCGGCGGCACGTGTGCGCTCAGCGCGTCGGGCGGGCTGCTCGCGATGGGCCATCCGATCGGGCCGACGGGCGCGGGTCAGATCGCGGAGATCACACGCCAGCTGCGCGGCGAAGCGGGAGTACGCCAGCAGCCTAACGCGCGTACCGGCCTCGCACACATGGTCGGAGTCGGCGCGGTATGCGTAGTGCACGTGCTACAGAAGGAAACTTAGTAAGCGTTACGCTTGAGCGCGAATCACGCGGTAATGGTTCTCGGCGGAGAAGTCAGGACGACATCGCCATTACTCAGTCGATGGAGCAAGTGGCTATTGCGCCGGATGCTTCCGCATCAGGCGTTAGGCGTCAGTATGAGAGCTCACGACGTTTGGCGCCGGCACCGCGCGAATTTTCCGGGGTGCCGCGGCCGGTTTCTCAACCGCGCTACCTGGCTCCCAGAGCTTGATTCCTCCGAGAAGCCCTTCCAGATTGCTCACTATCTTCACGTTCGAGGGTAACTTGATCTTGATGTATTTCGTGTCGCCGCCGCCAATATACAACCGGTCATAGTTGAACGTCCGCGCGAGCTCGCCGATCGCCTCGCCAAGCAGCCGGTTCCATTTCTTCTTGCCCTTCTTTTCGAGCGCGCGATGACCGAGCTCGTCCTCATAAGTCTTGCCCTTGTGAAACGGGTGATGCCCGAGCTCGAGGTGAATGCGGTGGCCGTCGATAAACACCACCGAGCCGAATCCGGTGCCGAGCGTGATCACCAGTTCCAGGCCATGCCCGCTGACCGACCCGAGAGCTTGTACATCAGCATCATTCGCGATTCGCACCGGACACTTCAGCTTCTTCGCAAGCACTGACTCAAGTTTGAAATTGTTCCATCCCTTGCCCAGGTTGGGAGCGGTATAAATCACGCCCTTCTTGATCACGCCGGGGAAGCCGACCGAGACGCGCTCGAAGGGGCGTTGCATCTCGGCAAGCTTGCGCACGATGGCGACCACTTTCTTTGGAATCGCGTTGCTCGGAGTTGGAATGCGCTCGCGCTCCTTGATCGGTTTTCCGTTGCGGTCGAGCGGTTGCGCCTTGATGCCGGTGCCGCCGATATCCACCGCGAGCGTCCGCGGCTTCACATCTGCCGCGGCATTCTCACTCCGCGGCTCGGCTGCTCCCTCAAGGTAGGCCTTGGTCTGCTGAGTATTCAACTTTCCTGCGACTGGTTTGGGCACCGCTCGAATTCTCCTTTCCGCGTGGTTCCTGCTTATATCGCAAAATCACGTGGGCGCGCAGTCTCCTCTTACGCGCGTGAGGTAGCTATGCGCCGGCCTGACCGCGTTGCATCAACATTGCCCGATACCCTAGCAATCGTCTATTCTGCAGGCCGCGATCAGCGAGGATTCCGCGGAAAGCCGCGTGCATAGCGGTTCGCCGCGAAGGCAGACAGTTCCGATGGCGGTGCACACGAAGCGTTTTCCTTCCGAGGAAGAATACGAAACGTGGCTACAGATCGCCGGCTCGCGCATCCGGGTGCTGACGGTAAGAAGCGTGGAGGCGGGTCCCACCCGCTCGGGTCTGCGTGGCAGTCAACACCAGGTCATCATCACCTATCGGGCCACCGACAAGGACTTGAGCCCGCGGCGGGCCAGGATGTTGGTGCTCGTTGAAGCGATCGTGATAGTCGCGGCATTGGTCGTCGTCGGCGCGTACCTGATGCATCAGACCATTGCGCCGCCTGAAGCTCCGATGAAGCTCGAATCGCACTGAACGGGCGGTTTCGCGCGGCCATCACGTGGCGCGATTCTCGCGCTGCGGCAAAAATAACTATTCGCGAGTGCATCTGATTTGGTTTGACAGAAATCGTGCGGCGAGGCTTCCCTAGCCATCGCGCGCGGTTCCGCCGCGAATTTCTTTGTCCTGAACAGTTCAGGGTTACGCAACTTTCGATTGTGCGTCACAATTCCGCGCGATGGACGACCTCCTCACACGCGCTGGCGGTGATCGAAGTTGGAACGCAGGCAACCTGGTCGCTTCGACTGCGATCAATACCGCCAGTGCGCCCGCCACCTCAAACAAGGACTTCGCTGCCGCTCTCCCCGTCGGCACTCAGAGCGGCGAGGGGGAGGGTGACCGCAGCGCCACTCGCGCTGCGCATCCGATTCGCGCGGGCGTGCATGCTACCGCGATCGAATCCACGGCCGCGGCCGGGCAGCCAGCGCCGGCGCTAGTGCCGCCGGAATGGATCGAGCTGGTCCCGGCGGGGGTCTTCTTCGGACGCGACGGGCGCGGACCGTTTCGCCTGGAGCATCCCGAGCGGGTTATCGCGGCGACCGTCGCGCTGCAAATGGCGGCGGGAATTCCGATCGACTACGACCACGCGACCGATTTCGCGGCGCCTGAAGGACGTCCGGCGCCGGCCGCAGGATGGATCAGGCAACTCCAGGTGCGAAGCGGCGCGATCTGGGGTCGCGTCGAATGGACTGGGCGCGCGGCGGCGGCGATTCGCGCGCGCGAGTATCGCTACATCTCGCCGGTTTTTCAGTTCGAAGGCAGCGACGGCAAGGTCACGCGCCTGCTGCGCGCGGGACTTACCAATAATCCAAACCTGTACCTGACCGCGATTGCCAGTGCCGAGACGCTCGTGACTGGCAGCGTTGTCAACCTGGTCGCCAACGGCGCGGAACACAAGGACGGAATCATGGAAGAGTTTCTGAAGCAGCTGCGCGAGATTCTGCAGCTTGACGACGACGCCACTCCCGATGACATCGCCGAGCGGGTTCGCGAGATGTGCGCGAGTGCCGACGCGCGCAGCGACGCTGACGGCGACGGGGTAAACACGCGCTTTCCCGACCCGGCGCGATTTGTCGGGATTGCGGAATACCAGCGCGCGGTGACCGAGCTGCACTCGATACGCGCTGAGCGCGCGCGCGAAAAGGCCGCGCATGCCGTCGACGACGCAATACGCGCCGGCAAGCTGGTCCCTGCGCTGCGCGAGTGGGCGATCGCATACTGCACGGCGGACCTGAAGGGCTTCCAGGCGTTCGCGGCCAAGCAGCCCGCGATCGTCGGCGGCGAGCCGGCGTTCCCGAGCGACGCGCAGATACCGCCGTCGGTGATGCTCAGCTCGTCAGAAGTCGCGATCTGCGCGCAGCTCGGCCTCCGACATTCCGAGTTTCTCAAACGCAAGATTGGGCGCCGCGATTTCCTGAGCCTCGACCGCGGGCTCTCCGATTCGGAGAAGTAACCCCTCCAAGCGAGACCGTGCGCGCTCCGGCGCGACGCGGCACCAAGGGACAAGGTGAGAAGATGGCGGCTTTAACCAACTCTCGTAACACGCCCGAGATGGCAGATGGCGGACGGATGCGCGTGTACCCGGTCGAGGCCAATACCAACATCTACCTGGGATCGATCGTCGCGCTCAACGCGGCGGGCAACGCGGTGCCGGCCTCGGCGACCACCACCACCGCGAATGCGCTCAAAGCGATCGGCCGAGCGGAGCGGGTGCATAACGGCATCCCGGGCCAGAACGCGATTAACAACCCTGGCGTGGCAGCGGCGATTTCGATCGTCGCGCGCAAGGGCGTCTTCATGGTCAACCAGGACAACTCGATAACCGCGGTCCAAATCGGACTTCCGTGTTACGCGCTCGACGACAACACCGTGACCGCCACCGATCGCGCCTCGGGCGCGACGGTGCAGCAGTATGCGGCCGCGGGCCAGGTGGTCGCGATCGATCCGAGCGGCCAGGTGTGGGTCGACTTCTGGCATCAGTCGACGGCGGCCGCCTAATGAGCACAGACAATTTCAGAGGCAGGGTGAAGTAAATGGAAATCAGCGCTGCAAACCTGACCGCATTGTTCACCGGCTTCGACGTCGTGTTCCAGCGCGGCTTCGAGAAGCCGCCGTCTTACTACGAGAGTATCGCGAGCGTGGTCCGCTCGGGCTCGCGCCAGACCACCTACCCATGGCTCGGGCGCACCACCAAGTTCCGCGAATGGCTGGGCGATCGCGTGGTGCAGGCGCTCGAGTCGCACTCCTACACGATCGTGAACAAGAATTTCGAAGACACCGTCGGGATCGATCGCAACGATATCGAGGACGACACCTACGGCGTCTACGAACCGATCATTGAGCAGCTCGGCTGGGACACCAAGGTGCATCCCGACATGCTGCTGTTCTTCATGCTCAAGGACGCGGTGACCACTCCGACCGACGTGGTCGGCTACGATGGTCAGCCGTTTTTCTCCGCGAGCCATCCGGTCGGCTTGATGGGTCAGCCGGCCACTGCCACCTCGAACGTCAACTCGAGCGGCTCGGGCGCGTACTGGTATTTGTTGGACGCGTCGCGCGCGATTCGGCCGTTCATCTTCCAGCTTCGCCGCGAATACGCAGTGACCCGGATGAGCACCCTGAGCGACGAGGCGGTGTTCAACCGGCGCGAGTTCCGCTACGGCGTCGACGGACGCGCCAACACCGGAGTCGGGCTCTGGCAGCTTGCGTACGCGAGCAACACCGACCTCTCGAATCCCGCGAACTACGGCGCGGCGCGCGCCGCGATGCGCGCGGTGAAGACCGACGCGGGCGTGCCGTTCGGCGCGCTCTCGAGCCGCAACGGCGTCTACCTGGTGGTGCCGCCGTCGCTCGAGGAAGTGGCCCGCCAACTGCTGAACTCCGAGTTCATGGCTGGAGCGGGCGCCAGCGCGAGCGTTTCGACCACCAACATCTGGCGCAACAGCGCCGACCTGATCGTAAGCGAGTACCTCGCATGAGGATCGCGGCTATGAGCAAAAGAGCTTCCCTGGGCTGCGCACCAGCGGGTTCTCCTCCTGCCCGCGAGGCCAGCAAGCGTCCCCGGCTCCCGCAGGCGTCCCCCGCGCCTGCGGGAGCGACGCTCGCCGCGCCGCGCGCGGGCGAGGCTCGTGAAACGATCGTAGCGAGGACCGGCGCCAGCTTCGCGATGCTCCCCGCACGCGGCTCTGGCTGGCAGCAAATGCAGTGAGCTACGCGACTCCGCAAGACATCATCAATCGCTACCCGAATCGCGACCTCGTGCAACTGACTAATGAGGATCCGACGGCGACCACGATAAACGACGCGCCGCTTCAACAGGCGCTCAACGACGCGTCGTCAGAGATCGATACTTACCTCGAAGCGCGCTTCACCTTGCCGCTGAGCGATCCGCCCGCGGTACTGAATCGCCTCGCGGCCGACATCGCGATGTACAGGCTGCAGTCGCTGCGGCCGCTGCATGATCTCGAGGACGCGCGCCGGCGCTACGACGACGCGATCGCGATGCTTACCAAAGTCGCGGGCGGAGAACTGACCCTGGGACTCGCGCCCGACAATCGGGAGCCGCCGGCCGCGGGTGCCACCGAAGGGACCCAGGGACCGGTGCGGACCTTCAGTCGCGATAAGTTGAAAGGCTACTAAGATGGCCACGATGCTGGATGCGCCGTGGGCCGGCGCCACCTTCTCACCGCCGACGCCCCTGGATATCGCGACCATCGAAAACGCGATTCTAGCGCAGCTCAGGTCGCAGATCGCCACGATCGAGATCGCGCATTACCCGGACCGTCCCGAATCCTGGCGCCTGACGCATCGTATCGGCGCAGCGCTGGTGCAGTACAAGGGCGCGAGCTATGGGCCGCAGCTGGCCACCGCCGCGATCATCCAGGAACGCCGGCTCGAGTTCGACGTCACGCTGATGATGCGCGATCTCGGCTGGAGCGTCGGCGCCGATCCGGGCGGTCCGAGTCCTGGTGCGTACGCGATGATCGAGGCGGTGCGAGCGGCGCTGGCGGGATTCCTGGTGCCGGGATGCCGCAAGATGTTCCCGGTGCGCGAGAAGTTCGTGGAGCGCGATCAGCAGGGCGGCGTGTGGATCTATGCAATCACGTTCGCGCTCTCGACCGTCGCCATCGAAGCTCCAACCACGCAGAATTTCCCGCTCTTCACGCGCGGCCTGGCACTGGATGAAGCGTTGCAGACCGCGATTACGCTGAACCCCGCTCCACACACGTTCGATTCGTCGGGCAAGATCCAGCTCGCGAATGGAAACGTGTTTTCGGTAGTCGTCACCGGGCCGGGCGCCGTGGTGCTTGCACAGGGCATCGAGTATGCGCTGGATGCCGTCAACGGGATCATCACCGTAATAAGCGGTGGAGCGGCTTCGGCCGGAGAGACGGTACAGATCGCGTATAGCTACTCCGAAGAAGTAGTCGCATCCGCGGGACAGAGCGCACCAACCAATTGACTATGCATCGAGCCATTAGCAACTCGAACGACTGACTAGCAGGTGAAAGATGGCAGCGAGTTTCATTCACGGAGTTGAAGTTCTCGAGGTACCCAGCGGGCCGGTACCCGTCACGGTGGTGAAGTCCGCCGTGATAGGACTGGTCGGCACCGCTCCGACCTGGGCGGTAGCGTCACCTTCGGTCGCGCCGGCGCCCAGTGTGCCCACGCTGGTATCCTCAGCCCTCGACGGTGCGAACTTCGGCCCGCTGGTCCGCGGATATTCGATTCCTTACGCGCTCGCGGCCATCCAGGAGCAGGGCGCGGGCCAGGTAATCGCGGTGAACGTCTTCGATCCGGCTCGGCATTTTTCCGCGATCGCGGCGACACCTTTTACCTTCAACGCGCAGAACGTGATCAACCTGGCACATATGGGCGTTGCCAGCGTCGTCGTCACGAGCAATCCGGTGGGGACGACTTACGCGCCGGGCACTGACTACACCGTAGATGCCGTGAATGGAGTTATCACCGCGGTACTATCGGGGTCGGGCGGTCATATCCCGTCTGCCGGCGCGGTGCTGGTTTCATTCAACTATGCGGATCCGACCAAGGTGACCGACGCCGACATTATCGGTGCAGTGACCGGTGGCGTGTACACCGGGATGCAGGCCTTCCAGACGACGTACTCCGCGATGGGCTTCTTTCCCAAGATCCTGATTGCGCCGGGTTACTCGCAGAACGCCGACGTCGCCAGCGCGCTCACGGCACTCGCGAACATGATTCGCGCCATGGCGCTCGTCGATTCGCCGCCCGCGACGCCGGTCGCGACCGCCATCTCGAACCGCAGCCTCATTGGCAACGCATTCGACACGACCAGCAAGCGCGCTATCCTGTGCTATCCCCAGGAGACCTTTCTCGACACCGGCCTGGTGCCGACCGGCGTGACGCTGAGCTTGTCGGGTGCGCCGCTTACCGCGCCGTTCAACGCGAACGCTGTCGGTCCATTCTCTCAGTGGGTGGCGGGCGCCATTGCGGCGAAGGACCTTGCCGAAGGCTATTGGTGGTCGCCTTCGAACACCGAGGCGGAGGGAGTCCTGGGCCCCGATGTGCAGCTTTACGCATCGATCCTCGATCCGCTCTCCGACGTGAACAATCTCAACGCCGCCGGAATCGTCACCGTCTTCAATGCGTTCGGCAATGGGATGCTGGTGTGGGGCAACCGCTCGGCGGCCTATCCAGCGAGCACTGCACCCGACAATTTCATAAGTGTGCGGCGCACGATGGACGTGATCGAGGAATCGGTCGAGCTGGCGATGCTGCAGTTTATCGATCAACCGATTTCAAACGCGTTGGTAACTTCGATCCTCGCGAGCGTGAACGCGTTCCTCCGCTCGCTGATCCAGCGCGGCGCGCTGGTCGACGGTTCGGCGAGCTACAATCCCGCCGAAAACCCGCCGAGCCAGGTCTCCGCGGGGCAGTTGGTATTCGATATCGACGTGATGCCGCCGCCGCCGGCGGAACGGATCACCTTCCAGAGCTTCCTCGACGTGACCCTGCTGCAGGAACTCGGACAAACGACTTCCACCACCAGCTAGGCGGGATGAGCGAATGCGGCCAGTAGTAAATTTGCCAAAGCGGCAATCCGCCTAGGGACAAAGATGAATATCCAGATCAACTCACTGACTAATGCGAACATATACATCGACGGCATCGGGCTGCTCGGCCGGGCCGAGGAGATCGAAGTTGCGCAGCCGCGGCACAAGATGATCGACTACAAAGGCCTCGGGATGGCGGGGACGGCGGAGCTGTGGGCCGGCGTCGACAAGCTCGAGTCCCGGATCAAGTGGGTTTCGTTCGACGCGGAGACGCTCACGATGGCGACCAGCCCGTTCCAGACTCACAACTTCCAGGCGCGCGGCAGCCTCGAGCAGTACACCAGCCAGGGACGCGCCGCCGAACTTCCGGTGGTCTATCTGATGACCGGTATTTTCAAGGACGCAGGCAGCGCGACCTTCCGGCAGCATCAGATGGTCGAGACCAGCTCGATCGTCAGCGTCTATCACTCGGAGTTGTACGTCGCAGGCGTACAAATTTACCTGTACGACGTGTTCGCGAACATCTACGTGGTGGGCGGCGTCGATCAGCTGGCCAATTTCCGATCGAATCTCGGCGGCTGAGATGACTGCCAGGTCCCGAGCCTGCGGGCGAGGCGCGAGGAATTTATTTCAGGAGACGCGCGATGGCTGAAGACCTTACCATAAATGGAGTGCGGATCGGCGCGCCGGACGAATTTGGGAGCGAGACCCGCAGCATCGAGCTTCCCTCGGGGGGGAGCGCGGAGGTGCGCAAGGGAACCGGCCGCGACCTGATGCGCGCGCAGCGCGCTGCCGTCGGTGGTGACGCAACGGCGGTGGTGTTCGCGCTGATAGCGGAGCTCGCGGAGATCGACGGGCGCCGAATCGTTTACGAGGACGTACTCACGATGGATCTGGCCGACGTGATTGCGCTCCAGGCCGAGGTGGTCGGCGAAAATTTTCCGGTCCCTCCGCCGCAGGCTTCGCAGGCCTCATCAGATTCGGATTCTCGGTCCGTGAGCTAGAGGCGATGGATTTTGCGGAGCTGGAATACTGGACGGGCGCGGTCGACAAGTACCATCGCGCGCTCGGTTAACGCGGCGGCGGAGGGAACGAGCGATGAACGAGGCGAACCACCGTGGCGATATCTCGAGCGCGGGCGCCCATCGCGTGCACCAGGTGTGCGGATGCTGGCGGATGGAACGATCGAGCGACGGCCGCTACCGTCCGCGCCTCTTTCTGATTGCCGACGGAAACCTGGTGATCGCTGAAGCGGTACTCGATTTCCCGACGCTGGAGGCAGGGCGGGTCCTCGCGGCCACCATCAGCAATATGATCAATCAGCAGCCTCCAGAGATTCTGAGATCCTCATGACTCCAGGATCGGAGCAGGGAGCGGGTGTGAACACAAAGCGGACTCGCGCAGCGGTGGCAAGATGAGTGCACGGCTATTTGTCGGAAATCTGAGTTTCTCGATCGGTGATGATGCATTGCGACAGACGTTCGAGGCTGCCGGCACGGTTACCAGTGCCGAGGTGGTGCGCGACCGCTTCGACGGCCGCTCCCGCGGCTTCGGTTTCGTCGAGATGGCGAGCGCGGAAGAGGCGCTCACAGCCGCGCGCGAGCTCAACGGCAAAGAGCTCGGCGGACGTGCGCTGCGGGTCGAAGCCGCCACCTCGATCAGGCCTGCCGAACGCAAGTGTGCCGAGGCACGCCACTAACACAGCGCTGGCTCACGCCGCGCAATCTCTCACGACCCGATTTGCGGCGCAGCAACGATGAGCGCCGCCCTGGAATCCAGTGTTTGCAATTCTGGGCGAAATTCCGTTTGAGGTAGTCGGTTCTCCCCAAGGCTTCGATTCGAGCCGCGGTTACGACTACGCCGAGCAGCGTGTAATCGAAGATCGGCCGCGCCTGCAGTGGCTGGCCAACGAGTTGGAGCGGCTGAGCTTCGATCTTCTGTTCCATTACTCATTCACTAGTCCAGCAACGCAACTGTTGCTATTACGGACCACTGCGGATGCGCATCAGGCGCTGCCACTGGTATTCGGGACTGGCGAGTTTCGCGGCTACTACGTAATCGAATCGATCACGACCAAATCGATCCAGTTCTCGGCACAAGGCGATCCGATCGCGATCATAGTAAGGCTCGCGCTGAAGGAATGGGTACAGGATCCGGTGCTGAATGCCACAGTCTCGCCGCTTCCCTCTTTCTCGCCGATCGGAATCGTGATTGCGCCAACTGCGACCGGCTCGAGCGCACTAACCACCGGGGCCGCTTCACTCGCGGCTGCATCAGTGCCGCTGCTGACCACGGGCGTTTCGCCGCTCCTGAACAATCTCGGCCCCTTGGGACCGGAGGGACCGAGCCTGCTGCCAGATGACGTACCGACCTCGGTCATCACCAGGAGCGTGACCCTGTAATGGCGTCGGCGCAGTTCATAGTGCACGTGGCCAGGGCCGGCGAGCGTTGGGACCTGCTCGCGTGGCAATACTACGGCGATCCAACTGAGTATAGCCCGATCATATTTGCGAATCCCACTGTGCCGATCGAACCGGTATTCGGCGCCGGAGTGATAATCACGGTGCCTATTCTGCAGAAGAGCGCGAGCGGACCCGCAATTTTACCTCCCTGGAAACATCCTCAGCCCGGGCAGGGGGCTGCCTGATGGCTGCGTCTCCAATCGCATCCGCGGTGCGTTCACCGCAATGGGTAATCACCTACCAGGGCGTGAACATCACCGGCGACATTTCGCAGATGGTACTTTCGATTATCTATGTCGACCGGCTAGGGGCCGCTTCGGGCGAAGCCGAGATCGAGCTCGAGGATCACGCCAAGCGGTGGCAGGGGCCGTGGTATCCGGGCTTAGGCGACGAGCTCAACCTGGCTCTGGGTTACCTCGTTGAGAACCTGCTGCCATGCGGCGATTTTCAGGTTGAGGAGATCGGATTGGCGGGACCGCCGGACGTGCTGCGGCTGCGATGCCTCGCCACTTACGTGACGCTGGCGATGCGTACGCGGAACACGGTCGGCTACGAGAACCAGAGCTTGGTCGGAATCGCCGCGACGATCGCTGCGAAGTACGAGCTCGCGCTGGTAACCGCGCCTGAAGCGGACGATCTGGTCTTCGCGCGCATCACTCAGCGGCACGAAACCGATCTCGAATTCCTGCAACGGCTCGCGAACGAACACGGCTACGATTTCAGCGTCCGCGGCGGAGCGCTGGTGTTTTATGCGATTGCGGCGCTGGAAGCCGCGCCGCCGATAATGACTATTACGCGTGCGAACACTTTGCGGTTCGCGTTCCGCAATCGCACGCAGCGTATCTACCGAGAAGGGCAGACTGCCTATTTCGATCCAGACACCAAGGAGCTCATTCTGCAGACCACCGCCGCGACGAACTCGGTGGCGACCGCGGATAAGCTCAAGCTCCTGCTCCGATGCGAGAACGGGCAACAAGCGCTGATGAAGGCCGAAGCCGCGCTTCATCGGAACGACATGCTGTTGGTCGAGGCGCGTCTTACGATGCCGGGCACCACCGCCGTCGCGGCAGGCATCAATGTAACGATCAGCGGATGGGGCGCGCTCGATGGGGTCTACCTGGTCGAGGAAGCGCGTCATCAGATCGATCGAGTGCGAGGCTACACGACCGAGGTTGAGGCGAGGCGCGTCGGGTGACTCGCCGAGATGCGATTCCGGAGGTCTGCCGTGCTTAGAAGATCAATCCTCGCGGCGATGCTGATCATAGTGCTGAGTGCACCCGCGGCGGCATACGGCCAGGTAATCAATGCGAGCGGCGCGGGCGGCGCGCCAGTGAGCGTGGGTACTCTGTCGGCGGTAGCTATTATGGCCGGCGATCCGAGGCGCATAAGCTGGGCGATTTTTTCGGAATCGTCGGACTTGAGATGCATGGTCGGCGGCGCGGACAACTCCGCGCCCGCGATCGAGCCGAGCGCCTCGCTCGGGTTCATCATCAAGGCGGGTCAGTACATGGCCGAGTCGGGACGGAGTCTTAGCATGCCCGCGCAGGCACGGCTCGACTGCATCGCTCTCACCGGCACCACCAACGTGGACACCTGGGAGGAGAAGTGATGCGCGCGGGGCGGATCGCCGCGGTTTCGTTCGTCTGGCTATTCGCGATGGCCGCGCCGGCATTCGCGCTCGATTCGCGCGGCGGCGCCAGTGGTGGTAGCAGCGGAGTTACCGACACCGGAGACCTCGGCGGTAGTAATAGCAGTCCCACAGTAGTCAATACGCATCTGTCATCGCCGCTGCCGGTGAGCCAGGGCGGCACCAATGCGACGAGCTCGTCGACCGCGCGCACCAGCCTGAGCGCGGCCGCGTCCGGAGCGAACGGCGACGTCACCTCACTGACGGGACTGACGACGCCGGTGCAGGTCAACGAGGGCGGCACTGCGTCGACCAGCCCCTCCGCGGCGCGCAGCGCGCTTGGCGCCGCAGCCTCGGGCGCGAACGGCGACGTCACGTCGCTGACGGGACTTACTACTCCACTTACTACCGGACAAGGCGGAACCGGGAACGCGAACGGCACGGTGACGACGGGTGGCGATCTCTCCGGCGCTTCGAACGCGGCGACGGTTGCGAAGGTGAACGGCAACACGCCGGGCGGCTCGTGCGCCTCGCATAAGTGGGCCAGCTCGCTTAGCTCGAGCGCAGTGCCAACCTGCACGCAGCCGGCCGCGTCTGACGTGACCGGCCTGGCCACGTCGGCGACGACCGACACCACCAACGCGAGCAATATCACGTCGGGAAACCTGGGTAGCGCGGAGGGCGGGCTAGTCAATGTGCCGCCGACCTATCTCTACTATGGCACCGGCAATGAGGGCGCATTTTCGTCTTCGTCTGGGTCGACGGCGCTGGGTGGCGAGCATCATTACTCGTCGCTGACTATCAGTGGATCGGGACAGATCAAGCTCTCGACCGCCTTCCCAGGCGGCGCGGCATGGACGATCGTTCGTGTGAACGGCGCGTGCTCGCTCGCTTCGACCGCGACCTGCACCAAGGAGGACGGTACCACCGACAGTAGCTGCGCGATCGACGCAAGCGGCACGACGCTGGGTGTAACGACCACGCCTGGCATCTGGGGATGCGGCGGGGGTGGTGGCGCTGCTGGCGCGACCAACAATGGCAGCGCAGCCGCCCAGTGTTGGGGCAACAATTTCAAGACCTGGGAGATCAACGGTGCAAGCGGAGGTGTAGTCAGTGGTGCATCGCCCGCCGTTGGAGGTGCACCCACCATTCAATCGGCGCAAGCCTTCCTGTCAATGTTTCCCGCCAATGGAGACATGATGTCGTTTGCCCCTGGCGGCGGATTTGCAATCGGGGGCCGCGGCGCCTCTGGCGGCCCGGGCGGTGGAACTGGGGGCGCCGGGGGAGATGGCGCAGGAGCGTTTATCCTAGTCTGCAAGAGCTTCACGACGACCACCGGCCACATCGTTACGGCAGGAATGCAGGGTGTCGCGGGTAGCGGTGGTACCGCTGGCGGCGGCGGAGGCGGGGGCGGCGGCATGGTCGTCGTTGCCGGGCCTGGCGGCTACACGGGAGCCAATATCGACGTGAACGGCGGCAATGGCGGCGCGCCGGTGTCCACCGGACAGACGGGAGGAAAGGGCGGCAAGGGCGTTGGTTGGAATTGCGACACGACCGCTGGCACTTGCACGGCGCTGTAGATGGACCGACTACTCAGAAAGCATCGGCAGATCGATGAAGCGCCGTCGTTCCGGGTCGGAATCGTGCAGGCCCAGGACGTAGTAAACGCCAAGGTGCGAGTAGTATTTCCAGAATACGACGAGGTAATCAGCTACTGGCTATTCGTCCTGTTCGCGAAGACTCAGAACGACAAGGAATACTGGATGCCCGACATCGGCGAACAGGTCGTGTGCCTGATGGACTCGCGCGACGAGGCCGGATGCGTTCTCGGCGCAGTCTATTCCGCCGCCGACCTGACTCCGGTACAGAGCGCTGACAAGTGGCATCTGCAATTTCGCGACGGGATGTTTGTCGAGTACGATCGCGCCTTTCACGTGCTGGAGCTTGAGTTTCAGGATTCATCGAACTTCATCTACGACGGGATTCAGCACCTGCTCAATTTGCAGTTTCAAGACTCCTCCGACTTCAAATATGACGCCACGCAGCACGTGCTCGACCTGCTATTCCAGGACTCATCGAACTTCAAATATGACGCGGGTCAACACGTACTGGAGCTCAGGTTCCAGCACGCGACAGATATCAAGTATGACGGCGCCGGCCACGCACTATATCTTTCGTTCAACGACGGAACCAATATCAAGTACGACGCGTCCGCCCATCTTCTCGATCTCGACTTCACGGACTCCAGCGACTTGAAGTACGACGCCAGCGCGCATCTGCTCGACTTCAGGTTTCTGGACGGCGGTGAGATAAAATACGACGCTGGCGCGCACGCGCTCTCCTTGGCGATTCCGTCGGGCGGCACAGTAAATATTTCGGCGAACGGCGCATCGATCGCGATCGACGCGACGGGCAATGTCCAGATCATCTCGGCGGCGCAGATCAAGCTCGGCGCAGGCGCGCTCAAGGGCGTCGCACGCCTCGGCGACCAGGTACAGTGCCCGGCCGGGATCGGCACTATCACGAGCGCGAGTTTGATCGTGGAGGCGGACTGATGGCGGCGGGCGCGATCACGCTTGCGGACATCACTTCGGCTGACTGGTCGCTCAAGCTCGGTGCGATCGGCCAGGTGGTGCAGGGTATTGCGGATGTCGACCAGTGCATCGTGATCATCCTGACCACTCCGCTGGGGAGCGATCCACTGCGTCCCACTTTCGGCTCCGACATCTGGCGCTACATCGATTTTCCGATCAATATTGCGCGGCCGTCGATCGTACGCGAGCTCACCTCGGCAATTACCACGTGGGAGCCGCGAGTGACGGTCCTCAACGTCGCGACCGGTCCGGTGCTCGACGGCTCGACGCAGTCAGGCGCACAACTGACCGTGACGGTTACCTGGCAGCTCAAGCTCAGTGGCGCGCCGACGCCGGCACAATCCACTAGCGTCACGATTCCCGGAGCTTCATTGTCGTGATTCACCAGCGCGCGGACGAGCTTCACGCGATGCGCGCCAGCGGGCGCATCGAAAGGATGGGCTGATGGCCGCAGGTATTCCGACGCTTCCGCCGCCGGTGTTCGTTAACGATGCGGACGGACTCGACCCGAATCTGATTCTCGCCGACATGATTGCCGCGTTCGAAGCGGCGGCGGGGCGGACGCTGCAACCCGCGCAAGTCGAGCGCCTGCTCATCAACCTGTACGCCTATCGCGAGTCGCTGGTGCGCAATGCGATCCAATACGCCGGGCAGCAGAACCTGCTCGCGTTCGCGAACTTTCCGATGCTCGACTACCTGGGCGCACTGGTCGGCGTGACGCGGCTTTCCTCGCAAGCCGCGGCGACCACTCTCGAGTTCACGTTGATCAATCCGCTGACGGTCGCGTTCACAGTTCCCGCAGGCACTCTCGCCGGAACCAACGATGGCCAGTTCGCATTCGCGACCAACACGCCGCTGGTGATTACTCCAGGTCTTACCACCGGCACTGTCGGTGCGACCGCAACGACTGCGGGCGCCGCGGCCAACGGCTATCTACCGGGCCAGGTCAATGTGCAGCTGAATCCGAACGCCGCGATCGCGAGCCTAACCAACACTGTCGTAACCGGGGGTGGCGCGACCCCAGAGAGCGACGACCATCTGCGTGCGCGAATCCAGGCCGCACCGAGCCAATTCAGCGTTGCGGGGCCGGTGGGCGCGTATCGTTTCTTCGCGCTCAGCGTCGACCCGTCGGTCGCGGACGCGCAGATAGTCAGTCCGGAGCCGGGAACGGTGAACGTGTACCTGCTCTCCGGGCCCATCACGGCGCAGCCCGCAGCCTCGCCGAACAACGCCGGAGTCGTGGGATCGATCCTGCTTCAGGAGGCCGCCGCGGTGCTGAGCGCCGACACGGTGCGGCCGCTGACCGACACGGTCAATGTGCTCGCGGTCGCCGAGATCGACTATCAGATCGCGGGCACGGTGACGCTGTATGCGGACGCCGATCCGACTGCGACGATGTTGGCGGCGAATGCGGCCGCGCGGCAGTTCGCGATAGCACTCGCCTCCAAGATTCAGCGCGATATCGTGCCGAGCCAGCTAGTCGCGGCGCTCTCGGTGCCGGGCGTTTACGAGGTCGTGCTGACCTCGCCCGCATATACGCAGCTTGCGCCGGGACAATGGGCCAATTGCACCGCGATCACCCTCGGGTCTCTTTTCAGCACGGAGCATAGCTGAGCGATGGGCGAGCGCCGGAAATTTTCCCTGGTCCATGGTTACGTCCGTGACCAGCGAGGATGGATGTTGTGCCTGAACTGACTCCGGCGCCCTCGATCAACGATGCTCGTAGCCAGGCGCTGCTTACGCTCATAGAGCGCCTCGGCGAGATCGATCTCACTCCGCTGCTGGTCTACCGCTTCGATTCGGTGCCGGCGAGCGCATTGTCATTCCTGGCGTGGCAGTTCGACGTGCTCTCGCCTCTGTGGCAGTTGGTCGCGCCGGTCGCGTTGAGCATCGATGCGTTGACCGATATCGACTCGCTCACCGACATCGACTTGCTCACCGGGCTCGATGATGTGGTGATCAATACGACGGTTGCGGCCGAGCGCGAGTTGCTCAAGGAAGCGATCCCGCTGCATCGCTACCGCGGCACCCCCTTCGCGATCAAGCGGGCGCTCGCGTCGCTCGGATGGAGCAACGTAGCGCTGCTCGAGGGTCAGGAGCAGTGGGGTGGGACGCAATACCCATCGGACCAGGGATGGGCGGTGTTTCGGGTGATGATAAATCTCGCCGCGGGACAGCCGGTCGAGAGCGTGGCCGCGAACACCATCGTTGCAGCAGTAAATTTTTTCAAACCGGCGCGCGCGTGGCTCGACTCGGTGTGGTTCGTGACGCCGCCGGTGCTGGACGGGGCGCCGGCGCCGAGCGCCCTGCTGACGATGGGCGGTGCGCCGGGATATCAAGCTGACGCAGTGCCGGCGCCTTCAGACGCCGCGCTGTTGTTCCACGTCGCCGAGCCGGCGTTCCCGGACCCATATGGTCCGATCGCGCCGCTCTACAACGCGCATTACTGCCATAGCGGGATCACGTACGGCGCGGGCGAGCCGCTCGTTGCCGACCGGGCGCTGATCCTCAACGGCGTGGCGGTATTGCACGGAGGTTAGGAGGTTAGAATGAGAAGGCCATTGGGATTAGTACGAATCGTTCTCTTCGAAGGCGCGCGAATCGTGTTCGCGCTCGAGGAGCACAACCTGTTCGTGAATGCCGGACTACCGGCGCTTGCGGCGCTGCTCG
Source organism: Binataceae bacterium (SeqCode) (assembly GCA_036521875.1). Lineage (GTDB taxonomy): Bacteria > Desulfobacterota > Binatia > Binatales > Binataceae > DATDGX01. Next base: position 13,414 of record DATDGX010000017.1, on the reverse strand, counting down.
GCGGCGACACCGCGGGTGAGTTCGCCGCGGCGGTGGGAGTCGGCACCGGCTCCAACGTGCCGACCGTGAGCGACACCGGACTCACCGCGCCCTCGTATTACAAGGCTCTCGACAGCCACTCCGAAGACGGCAACGGCAGCGTCACCTTCAACTGGAGCCTCACCTCGGCTGACACCGGCGCGGTGGGAATCACCATCCAGGAGCTCGCGCTATTCGCCAACAAGACCAGCGTCGGATTGCCGGGCTCCACTTCGCCCTCGCCGATGCTCGCGCGCAAGACCATCAGCTCGATCGTATTCGCAACCGGAATGAGCGTGGCCGGCACCTGGACGCTCACGTTCTGACGAGGTGAATGATGGCGACCTTAATCGACAGTCCGGAATTCACCAGCAACGAAATCTACCAGATCCAGGCGATCGATCCGGTTCAGGGCGCGGCCTCGGGCGCCAGCTTCGGCGGGATCGGGCTTTCCAATCAGCCGCATCAGCAACTCGCGAACCGCACCGCGTTTCTAAAGCAGCGTCAGGACACCAACATCACGAACATCGGAGTGTTGCTGAACTTCATGGCGGGCCTCGTTGGATCGCTCCAACAGGAAGGATACTTGAAGATTCCGATTATGGACATCAACCGCGGGCAGGTCGCGGGAATCATCCAATGGGGATTGACGACGGTGTCCATCACCGATACGGGATTCGTCGCGGTGACCACGGCGCTGCCAACTACTTTCCCAAACGTTGCTCTGTTCGGTGTCGGCACTGCGGCCGGCTCGCTCAGCGCCGCTCACATTCCGGTCCAGGTCAATGTTTTTTCATTGTCCGTCAGCTCGATCGTTTTTCATGTGTCGGGACCGCCGAATTTGTCCGGCCAGCCGTATGGCATCACCGGGATTTACTTCCTGGCGATTGGCTTCTGAGTAGTCGTGATAAAAGGTGAGATGATGGAATTGAAGCGGCTTCTCAAGCGCGCAGCGTTGCTGGCAGCGCCCGCGATATTGGCCGGACTGATCGTGATCGCGCGCGCGGTCGCACAGGTCCCGCCGCCGAACAACCCTCCGCCGGGAGCCTATCAGCCGATTCCGAATTTCTCCGGCGTGGGCGCCGGCCTGCTGTTCCGAAGCGCGATCAACGACCGCTTTTCGGGAGTGCAGCCAATTGCGCCCGCGATCGCGAGCCTCACATTCGCGAATCTGCCCACCGAGCAGGACGGCCTTCTCTACTTCTGCAAAGACTGCCTGCGTACCAGTCCCTGCATCTCGGGCGGAAGCGGCGCCTGGGCAATGGGCGAGCGGGGAGTATGGCGTTGCACGGTGGGAACACTCGAGTCCGACCTCAGCGCGAACGGTCACAAAGTCGCGAGCCTCGCACCGGCGTCGAATTCGGGCGACGCACTCGCCTTCGCGCAGACGGGAGCGCAGCTCAACACGCTTTCAGGATCGAAGAGCGATGGTTCGAATGCGGTAGCCAACTTCAATGTCAATGGCGTTTTCAACGTCAAGTCGTATGGCGCGCAAGGCGATTGTGCGACCAATGACCAGCCCGCGATCCAAAGCGCAATCAACGCAGCCTGCACGGCAGGCGCCAGTTCGAACATGTCTCCGACCGTTTACTTTCCGCCGACTCCGAATAGCTGCTTCAAGACGACGTTCCCCATCTGGATCAATTGTGCGAATGCCGTACCGATGAAAATCCAAGGGGCGGGATACGACAATACGCAGGTCTATGCCCAGGGAGGGTCTTTCCCGGCTTTTCTGGTCTCGGGAAACAATATCGCGAGCGTCCTTGGAAGCATCACTTCCGCTCCCCTGATCGGGAGCACGGGCAACTCGTGGAACTTCGTGGCGGGGAAGGCTTGGGGCATCAACCTCAAGAGCCTGCTCGCCAACGTGAGCACAACCCAGTATGTGCAGGATGCCGCTCCGTTCAATGGCCTCGCTGCCTACACCGTTGAATTTGCCTTCAACGTGACTGACACGACCAACGGCCATCAGGGCACGATGCTTATCTCTGCTGGACAGGATAATAGCGCTTTTCTGAGGGGCGATGGGCTCCTGACCGCGCAGTACACGATAGCGGGTGGAGGGGTTTCCAACACGCTCACCGTGCACGCCAATTTAACCGGGGGCCTCGTGAATGATACCCCAATCAACTCGTTCACTTTCACCAGCAACGCGACTCACTATTTCGCGGCGTCCTATGGCAGCGGCTTTCTGCAAGTCTACATGGACGGGACGCGGATTCTTAACGCTGCTGCGTCTGGAACGGTCCTGGACACTCCTGGCATCGATATGTTCTATGGCCATCAGGCGAACGGCTTCGGGCAGGATCTCAACCCCGGTCAGGCAATGATCGGGCAGCTCGACGGTCTGCGCATTTCCAAGGTCGCGCGATACACCGGTGCGACGATGACGGTCCCAACCGCCAAGTTTGCCAGCGACTCCAACACGATCCTGCTCCTCAATGGAACCTACACGGCGCCCTTCATCGGTGCTGATTCGTTGTGGGGTAGCGCGAGCCCCAACGCCTGGACCATCCCGTGGGCAGAAAACTCAAATGAAGGCCTGATCGCTGATCTTAGCGACATGCAGATCCGCGGCGGGACATTCAACGTCCTGGGGTCAGGGCTGACTTACAGTCATTGGAGGAACCTTTGGCTGATAGGCGCAAGTTACGAAGCCATGATGCTGAAGGACGTGCCCTATGCGGACACATTCGCCGACATCCGCGTGAACACCAATCCATGGGCGCTTTCGGCGCTCACTGCTCGTGGCGGCGGACTCTTTTCCCATATAGAAATACCGGGCTATGGCTACTACGGGATTATTGATGGGATTGGCGGCAATGAATACATAAACCCGTACATAGCACCTGGGTCACAGAGCCTTGGTGCTATCGTGCTCGCCAATGTCAGCACTTCACATCAACCGACGGTCATCGAACAGCCTCTAATCGACTCTGAAAACGGGGCAGCCTCGCCGGACATCATGCTGGTCGGCGCTCAGACTGTAACAATCCGAGGCGGCGACTTGGAGATGTCGGGGAATGCCTCGCCGATCCTGACTGGCTTTTCGTCTGGCGTCGTATTGACCTTGGACACCGTGAATATGTCGGGCCTTGGCGCCAACGCGCCCTCGCTCATTACCTGTATGGAAGGCGATGCTGGGCAGATTACTCTAGTTGCCCCGAAGGTAAATGGCGGCCTTCTTTCATCTTCGCCTTACCCGATTACCGCGCCACCTTGCACAGCTTCAGTGACAGTCATTGGGGACGCTTTGACTCAGGCGCCGTCCCTACGTAGCTACAATCTCAATGGCGTGTTTGACCCCGCGCATTTCAATGGCCTCACCGGTCCGACTAGTCTCATCAATGCGATGACTGCGAGTATCAGCTCAGGCTCCTCGGCCTTGTCCTTCAGCGCTGGCACGACGCCGGCTAACTCGCACGGCATCGCGATCCCTGGCGCGGGCGCGACTATCGCCCTGTCGACGCCATCCGCACCGTCGGTGCTGGTGAACCACGTGCAGGACTGGCTACCGCTGTACGTAGCGCCGACGCCGAGCGGTGGCTATTCCTATATCTTCAAGCCGACAGTGAATAACGCCGGAGGGTTCTTTTACAAATACACAACTGGCGGATTGACCGCGGTTGCGGCTTCCGAACCGTCATGGTGCCAGGGATCGAACGCTTGTACCACAGCCGACGGTGCTGCGACTGCCACTCGCTGTGACACCTGCTCGACGACTTACAATTTCAAGTCAGTAGCTATGGACGGTCAGTGTGGATCAACGGCGGCGAGCCCAGCGTCGGGCGCCGTCACGAACGCCAGTCCCTTGGGCTATCCTAACTACATAGAAATCGAGCAGACACCGAACGTGAATGCCTGGAGCTACCTGTTCTACGAGACGGTGAGCAACCAGGCCATCATGTTCGTTCCAGCGAGCGTGGGCGACGTCAACGCAAAGCAGGAGTTCACCTACACCGGTCAGACGACCACAATCACGAGTCCTTGTCTTTCCTCAACGCCGCCGAGCTCTGCGATCAACGATGCGCTGTTCACGACCATCTCGAGCGGTGGCGGCACCAATGCCGCGACGCTCGCGGCGAGTGCGTCGCATACCGTCAGCAGCGAGACGATCTACCCGGACGATGCGTGGGCGATTAATGGCACGATCGCGGCGCTGACGGCCGCGACAGGCGGTGTGGTCAAACTTCCGCCCAAGACCTTCATCGTATCGCAGCCAATTCTGATGGGCGCGCCTGGCGGCGGTCTTATCGAGCCGCAGTTAGTAGGCGATGGCGGAAATGCGCCCTACCTTTCTGCGTCGCCGATGATGCAGGGTTTGCCGGTCATCAAAGTGTCGAACAACTTCAAACCGCGCATCGCGAACCTGACGATCGCGGCCAGCAGCGCGGCGTCTCCGCGGGCCGGAATCGAGTTCAACGTCAATAATCCGATCCTGCCGGGGGTCACCGGCAGTTATATCGGACAAGCAACGGTCGAACACGTTGCGATGGATACCATCCATTCGCCGCAGGACGGAATTGAATTTACCGCTGCGGTTGGCTTCGACGAACTCAATTCTGAAAACACCATTCGCGATTGTGACATAAGCGCACCCCATGCGGCCCTTTACTTTTCGCACATTAATACACTTCAAAATCGCATTTACGGCGGTGTCATCCAGGGCAACGACGCGGCTATCCTGCTGAATGGCGGTTCCTTTGATGATGTCGGTACCGTCTTCGGTGGCAACGGGGCAGGCTTTTTCATTGACGTGGAGAACGGCGATGTCCTGCACACTTTGACTACCAGCAACGCGCACTACGAAAGCTCGGGCGGGCTGCTTAGGACGGCAGCCGATTCAAGTCTACCGGGCGCACCGGTTCGTTTTATAGGATTGGATGGTATATCAAATGGCGGCAACCAGGATGGCCTGATGGTAGACTATGAGTACTCGAACATCGGCGCCGTGCTCAACTTTGATGACTGCGACTTTGGGGTGGGAGAGAACAATAACCAATGGTTAATCAATGCAGGTATCGCGACTGTAGTCAGTAGTCGCGGAACTGTTGCAAGTGTGCGCGGCTCCACCGCCGTCAACGTGGTTAGCGCCGGGAATCTGCCCAACCTGGGAGGCTTTAACTTCCAGAATATCGCGAATACCGGCTTGAATCAGAGTGTTCCCTATTGTGTATTTCCGTACGTGAGCGCGACCTTACCTGCTTGCAATTCGAGCACGACGGTTCACGCCAAGGCATATGTCACTGACGCCACGGCGTGTACTAACGGGACCAACTATACGGGTGGTGGCTCGGTAGCCTGCATGTTGGCGTGCGGCAGCAGCGGGAGCTGGATTGAAACCGGGGCAGGGTGTTACTAGCCACCAGACTCCTCAAGTAGCGTCGTCTCTCGGCGAGCCTCTTGACAATGAGAGGCCCATCGTCGCGCTACTTGCACAAATCCTCGTTATCGCCGGGACCGTCGTACCTGAAGATGCCGCTTGTGAAAATCGGAGCCGCAGCTCGGTCTTCGATGTACATATAGTAAGGCAGCCGAGCGCTGGTGCCATGATCGGGCAGAAAACGGTCGAGTCCTCGCCGGCCGCTAGTCCCATAGCTACGCCGCCGGTAGTCTTCGTACGTCGAACAGAACGCCTGCCTGGAAGGCGCTGCTCTCAACTGCGCGTATAGGTCTTCTAACCCGCGCGCTGCGGCTCCGGCATAAAGATCAAGAAAGATCGCCTGCGCGACGAGTAGTGCACATAACGCGGCCCTGGCTAAATGCGCTCCACGCGGAAACGGGCCCGTCTGCCACGCGCCGCCGAGCCAGCAGAGCGCCAGCCAGGTAGCCGGATACAGAAAACGCTCGCCTGGATTGACCAATCCGGCTGACCCGGAACCGCCGGCGAGGAATCCCGCGGCCAGCGCAGCGGCGGCGACTAGCACTATCTCGTCCCGACGCTGTCCTCTGATCCAGACCAATGCGCACATAGTCCATATTCCAACGATCGTAATCGCCGTGAGTAGGTCCAGCACCGCGGCGGCGCTCATAATCGGGCGGTCGATCCCGAGCCATGGCAGAAATTCGGGGAAGGGCGAAAACGACCCGAGCGAAGACCCCGCGATCATATGGACAGTCCACGGGACCCAGAGATTTGTCGCCGCTAGGTGCTCAGTGTTGAACCGCGCTGCCGCGTACCAGATCGTCATCGCGATAGTCGGCGCGAAAGCGACGGTAACTTTACGCACGAAACGCGGATTGCGCTCTCCCAGCGCGAAGATCGCCGTGACCCCGATCGCCATCATGTACGGAAGAAGGTGCGCTAAGAAGGTCACCAGTGATGTACCGAAGTAAAACCATCCACTGATCGAATTGAGATCTTTGCGCCGTCTGATGAGGTAGCCGCAGTATCCGAAAAAGAAGACCAATCCCCACAAATAGGAGAGCTCGCCCGCGAAAAGGAACGTGTTAAATACGAACAGCAGCGGCACGTACATGAACGCGCTTCGCTCGGATGCGTGCAGCGACTTAAGCAGATAGATCGAGCTCAGTGCGAACAGCACGACCACTACTGTGAGTACCAGCTTACCTGCCGACTCAGGACTGATAGCCAGGTCAAGTCCACCCAACAGCACCGTTGCCCACGCGTTCGGGACTGGATATGCCTTCAGAGCAAAATGGGGCATCGGGTGCCCACGCATCATCCGCGATAGCAAGTATCCTTCGTAGAGCCAGTCGGGATAGTCAGTCAGCGGCAGAAAGCGGTGAGACCAGATGAACCAGATACCGTTCAACAGGACCAAGCCAACTACAACTCGGAACATCAGGCTCGAAGAGCCGGCCCACTGCGCAGTTGGTCCTCTGTTCAATTTTGTATAGGGAGCGGCAGCCCGAGCGCCGCCGATCTGCGGATGAAGGGTATAGCAAAAGCGGTCCTTCCCAAAGTCGCACTTCTCAAGCCGCGCGCAGTGACCTGACGCGGACCATAGCGGCTTGCTCCCCGAGCTTGCGCATGTCATGGACAAGAGAGTGCCCCGCGCCACCGACTGGCACTTTTGCTGATAGGCGGGCTTCAGATCGATAGCGCCCCACGCGCGGGAGGGGGCGCTCCTGGCGCTCGCGTCGCGAAGCTTCGTGGGAATCAATCGCACCAACCTTTCGGAGACCAGCGCCCAAGCACGCGCACTCCCGCCTGTCGCGATGAAAGCCGCCGAACAAAACCCGCTGCCGGATGACTGGTACGCGATAGTCACGAGGCGCAATAGTGCAGCGTTGTCTCCGCTGCACGGTCTCCGAAGGCTGTCCACTCTCGCACTCATCATCGGCGCTCTCAATTGGCTCGCACCGGCTGATCTCCCGCTAATCGCGCGAGTATTGGCGTCGGCGATCATTACTTCGACTATCATCCCGCTCTGGCTCCAAATGAGGGGTATCGACCGGCAGCTTCCGTTCTTGTCCTTCTACGCGCTGACTTTTGCGGCGCTGTACGCGGTGCCCTTGTTTCTTCTCAAGCGTTTCGCTCTCTCTTTCTTCGGCGGCGAAATCTCTTACACCTACGTGGTGCGCGCGCTTGAACTCTCGCTGGTAGGAATTTTGTGCTTATACGCAGGCTACTACGGTCCGCTACGATGGCTCTTTCCGACTGTGATCCCGCGGGTGAATCTCGGTTGGACAAACGTTAGCCTCCTCAAGCGTTGGGGTTTGGTCTTTTCCGCGGTTGGAATTGGATTCGTTTTTTCGAATTCTCTCTTCCGGCTCCCCGAGAGCATGGCGCAAATCGGCGGCTACGGCGCCGATCTCTGCACGATTGGCATCCTGATGCTCTTCGCGTTGCAACTGGTCGGATGTTTGGACGGCTGGAGCAAGATTCTGCTCTGGACCGTTTTGATTCCGATTCGCCTTGCGATCGGGCTCAGCGGCGGTTTGCTAAGCGCGGAAATAGGTCTGGCCTTGGGCTTGGGGATCGCGTATGCGGCGATACGCCGGGTGATGCCTTGGAAAATGATCGCGTTAGGCGTCGTGCTGATCTTTTTCCTGCGTCCTCTGGAAACACCTTACCGCGAATACACCTGGGGAGCCGGGAAGATGTCAAATCTCTCCCGGATTGAGAAACTCTCGACCTTCGTCGGTCTGGCTCGGAGGGCCTTCGAAGATCCCAGGATTCGAACCGACTTCTTTATTCAGACCGTCGCGATGCGTATGGCGGAAGTTAACACCTTCGCTGCGGTGATCAGAGCAACACCCGGCCAGATACCTTACTGGAGGGGAGAGTCTTTTTATCCGCTCTTGTTCAAACCGATACCGCGCTTCGTATATCCCGCCAAACCCGAAGACACTACTGGCTCGACGTTCCCTCATCGATACGGTTTCCTCGATCAGACAAACACGACCACGTCCTTCAACCTACCCCAGTTGGTGGAGCTCTATTGCAATTTCGGCATACCGGGAGTGGTCATCGGAATGTTCTTGTATGGCCTGCTCTACCGAGTCGTGCTCGACGTTTTCGTGCACCGCGGGATGGGCCTGGGCGCAGTGGTGGCAGCGATCTATCTGTCGATGTCGATGGCGACCGATACAGCCGCATCGTTGGCGCTTGGCGGACTAGTCTGGGAACTGGTCTTCATCGCGCTCATTCATTTTCTGATCGCCGCTTCCGAGCTCGACGTAGCGATGCTCTCGTCGCGCCGCGCTTGAGAGCGTTGATGTCAGTTGTCAAACCCCGCGTGGTAACAGTTAGTGTCGCGGCGAGATGCAATTCGTACAGTATCGCCTCACGATTCTTGATTAACGAAGGGGACCAGGAACAGCGGGTACCCGGGAGTTCTGAAAACTTCAGGCGCTGCGCATCGGGTAGTCACGGCGGCGAAGCCGCACCCGCCGCGGATGCCGTGCGCTAACGCAAGATAGCCGACCGAGTCGGTAGCAACCGCCCACGCGGAGCCAGTTTGCAACAACCACGCCGCGCGAAAACCAAATGCCGCAACAACAAGCGCGGACATGATCCAGAGATACTGCGTGTCGTCCGGGTTCTCCCAACCGACGTTGAACATCACGGGTGGTTTCTCGTGATCCAAGTTCTGCATCGACGACAGCGAATATGGGTCGCGGTAGTCAGCCGTGCTTCATTCCCGGCAGGTACTTGGCAAAAGCGAGAAAATGGAAGCTCTTTGGGGATGATTGGCAGAAGGCTCTACGTTCGCGGCCAAAACTGGACTACATCAAGGCGCAAGAAGTGTATCGTTGTGTCGAGCAATTCGAAAACTGGCGATATACCGACCCGAACAAGCGAGCGAAGCGGTGCCAAACCTGCGCCGACCGGCCGAACCTACGCTCGGTCGCGCTTTGCGTCAAACTCCCGAAACCAGCTAGATACATCGCGCCTTGTACACAACTGAGATAAAAGGCGAAGGAAATGACTGACCTACCTTGGTACTACGGCCCGCTAATGTTCGCGTGCAGCGCCGGGATCCGCGTCTTTGGGCTGGATGGCTGGAGCACGAGAGCAAAAGCAGCATGTCCAGCGTAACGCTGCTGCCGGGATGAGTGTGCTTTTACATCGGCGCCTGGCTTATTCTGATTTCTCCGCCTGCCTAATTTTGCGTGAAGTTGCCTGAGGTGGAAGCGGCGCGGAAAACCGTATCGGTGATAATTCCGGTCTTCAACGGCCAGCATACGATTGCAGCCGCGATCGACAGCGCGCTGGCGCAGGAATTCGACGGCGAGCTCGAAGTGGTGGTCATCGACGACGGATCGACCGATGCGACAGGCGCTGTCCTCGAAGCATATCGCGGGCGCGTGCGCGTACTGGAGCGTGAAAATCGCGGCGAAGGCGCTGCTCGAAACGCCGGCATTCGCGAATCGCACGGCGAGTACATCGCGTTCCTGGACGCCGACGACATCTGGCGGCCGGACAAGCTCGAGAAAACGGTGGCGGCGCTGGACCGCGCCGGTGCCGCGAGTATGGTTTATTCCAACGCCGCTAAGATTGATGCATCCGGGCGCCGGCTCGGGTTGACTTATACTCCCGAATTGCAGAAGCGCGCGCCGACGCTAGAGGACTTGCTCTCCGAGCCATGGAACATCCTGCCCAGCACGATGGTGATGACACGCGTGGCGTTTGACCAGGCCGGCGGCTTCGAGGAGAGGTTTGGGACCTATCCGAAGTGGCAGGACACGTGGTTCACGCTTCTCGCTCGCGCAGTGGGGGCTTTTGTGTATCTCGATGAGTCGCTGGTGCTCTATCGCGTCGCGACCAGCTTCGCGGGCGACCTGGAGCGCCATCAGGTTCGCAGGCAGTGCGATTTGGACCCGCGACTGGCGCAAATCGAGGAATTCATCCATTGCTCGGAAACGATTCAGCGCCTGGTCCGCGAGCGTTTCGCCAGCCGTGCCGCCGGGTTACTGACGGCGATTCGATCAACCGCCGTGAACATGCTGGTCGGAATCGGACTCAGCGCGATGGTGGCGGGGGACCGCCGCTTTGCGCGCCGCGCGTACGTGCGCGCGCTCCGCTATGGACCGCTCAATCCGAAGACATATCTGCGGCTTGTATGGACGTACCTGCCAGAGCGTGTTGCGCGAGCGATATCAGCAACGTTGCCGCCCAGAATGCGGCGCGTGGTCTCCGGGCCGGCGCAGACCTGAGTTGTGACCACTCGAGGTCGTGATGCTCTCGGCGCACAGCGCCTGAGAGCGTTGATGTCAGCTGTCAAACCCGGTAACAGCTAATGTTGCGGCGAGCCGGCCCCGGCTCGGCGCAGCATGACGACGATCGAAGCTATACGCCGCGAATGGTTGTTCGCAGCGCTAGTGGCGGCATTCGCCGCGATTTACCTGGTTCAGTATCCCGCGACGTTCGCGATCGCCGACGAGTGTGAGATCCTCACGCTTGCCTATAGCATCGACCACGGCACTTGCTTTCCAGACCGGGCTGGACTTGCCACCTACAACCCGGTCTTCGAGATTCCCAGCGGCGGCCATCGCGTGGTTCTTTATTCGCCCTTTCACGCGGCGCTTCTCGCGCCGGCGCTGCGAGTCGATTGGAAGCTGGACTTCCTGGTAACCGCCGCGTTCCTGATCCTCGGTGCGTTCGCGATGCGCGCGATGCTGATGCGCGAGGGTCTCGGCAGCGACTGGTGCATTCTCTACTTCCTGCTCGCCGGGATGCTCTACTACTCCCGCACGCTGGTGGCGGCGGTGCCGGCAGCGGTGATGGGTTTGCTCGCGGTCTGGATGCTGACGGGCGAGAAGCAGCGCCCGATACTGGGCGGGCTCGCATTTGGCGCCGCCGTGTTGCTTCATCCGTGGATGGGATCTCTTGCGATTCCGTACGCTGTGGTTTGGTGGTTCGAGGGCGGGGCTGGACATCGATTACGAAACGCGGTCGCGCTCGCCACTGGAGCCCTGCCTGCGATACTCGCGCTCGGCGCATATAACTATCTCACCACCGGCGCGCCGCTCACCAATGTCTACGTGATTCGCGGCGTCCAGTTCTGGTTTACCGGCGCACACTTCACTGCGTACTTCCCCTTCTACCTCGTATCGCTCGCGATATTTCCGATCGGTGGCCTGAGCGTGCTTTCGCTGCGATGGTCGCGGGGATGGGCGCTCCCCGTGTCGGCGGCGGTGATGATTGCGGCCGCGTCGCTCTATCCATATCGCGACGGGCTTACCAGCGGCCTTTCCGGCGCGGCCGCGCTGATCGCGGGTGCGATACCAGGCCAGCGCTTCTTGCTCCCGGTCTCGGTCGTCGCATGCGTTCCCGCGGCGCGATGGCTCAGCTCGCGATTGCCGCTGCCCGCGGCGAGTTGGCCGGCCGCGCTCCGCGCCGTCGCGCTCGCGGTGTTCGTCGTGGGGTTCGCGAGTCTGAGCGCGCTCCATCAAAGCTATCTGCGCGCGCACGCGAAAGTTCAGACCGCGCTGGCGACGGCGCTGCCAGCTGGCGCGATCGTGGCCGAGAGCGACCAGGGTGACATACTCAAGGAGCTTGCGCCGGTCTACGAGCTGGTTGAGTATCATCGTGATGATTCTAGTAGAGCCAACGGGCAGCTACGTGGCGCTTATCATGTCTGGATGGGTGAGCCCGGCGAGGCGCCGCCGGTTTCGATAACCGCGAGCCCGCGTACCGAGATGGTGCCTGCGCGGTCGTGGGTGTGGAAGCGAGACTTGTGGATCGCGTGGCCGAACGATTGATGCGCTCGGCTAGCTGCTCCGATTCTTCGCTAAAAGTTCGATTACTCGCTCCATCCGGATTCCGCGCGAGCCCTTGACGAGCAGCACGTCGCGCGCGCGCACGATGCGGCGAACGATCGCGGCGGCGGCGTCGCTGTCGGGCGCCGTCATTATTTCGAGCTGAGACTTTTGCCGCGCACGTGTGGCCAGGCTAGCCGCCGCCGTCATTTCCGGTCCTACCGCAACGATCGCGGCGGGGCGCGCGGCGGACGCGTCGCGAATCGCGTCGGCGTGCGCTTGCTTCGCCATCGGACCGAGCTCGAGCATATCGCCGAACGCGACAATCAATCGCGCGCCCATCCCGTCCGCCACTTCGCGCGCGGCTGCGAGCGCGGCGCGCACCGAGCGCGGATTCGAGTTGTAAGTGTCGTCGATAACGAAAATCCCGGTGATGGTCGTGGTCGCGAGCCGGCCCTCGACCGGCTGCACCGCGGTCAGCGCGCTTGCGATCGCGCGAAGCTGCTCAGGGGCGAGCGGTTCGGCGCTCATCGCGGCTGCGGCGGCGAGCGCGGCCGCCGCGTTGAGCGCCGACGTCCGCCCGAGCATCGCGATATCCGTTTCGACGATCGTGCTGATCCCGCCTTGCACCAGCGCGGCGGCGAGCTGAATCGTAATTCGCGCGCGTCCGGTTGCGACCACCTTGCGCGTGAGCAGGCGAACGTCGGCGGACTTCGATTCGCCGAACGTGATCTTTTTGAGGCGCGCCGGAACGCGCGCGAGCACCATCGGCTCTTCCGCGCAGGTGATTGCGATTCGCCGCGCACCCGCGAACAGCGCCGACTCTTCATCGGCGATTTCCTCGAGCGTACCCAGGCCTTCGCTGTGCTCGATATCGACGTTCAGGACCATCGCGGTGTCGGGCGCGACGATCCGCGTGAGCCGTGCGACCTCGCCGCGGGTGTTGGTGCCGCACTCGATTACCATCGCGCGATGCTCGCCGCTGAGCGCGAGCATTGTCATCGGCACGCCGATCAGGTTGTTGAGACTTCCCGCCGTCGACAGCGTCGCGCCGAACAGCGCGCGCGCCGCAGCCGCGGTGAGTTCCTTGGTGGTCGTCTTGCCGACGGCACCGCCGATCGCGAGCGACGGAATTGACCGCGCCGCGCGCGCGCGTTCCACATGCTGACTCGCGAGATGCCCCAGCGCTGCGAGGGTGTCGGCGACCTCGATGCATGCGAGCGCC
>DATDGX010000016.1:0-12469 GCA_036521875.1 Binataceae bacterium (SeqCode) | reverse complement strand
GTTTTTCCAGGCGCTGGTCACCAACTACGCTCAGCAGCGACGCTCCTGGTACATGTTTTTCTTTCAGACCGCGATCGCTGAAGCAGCCGTGAGGCACAACGATTTCGCGTTCCTCGACGAGATGTGGGCGGACTGGTCACCCGGATGGCGATGGGCTCCCGACGACATGGAGGCGCTGAAGCGATGCTTCCGCGCCAAGGGCACGCTCGAGGCGGCGCTCGGCTATTACCGCGCGACGCTTGGGCCGTTCCTCAAGATGCCGGCCAATCCTGGCCAGCTTGCGGCTGCGATGTCGCAGCCGATCAACGTCCTCTCGATGATAATTCAAGGACGCGACGACGGGTGCATCGGCGTCGAACTGCTCGAAGGGATGGCGGCGCTTTTTCCGCGCGGGCTGCGGACGGAGGTGGTTCCGGGAGCCGGACACTTCGTGCATCAGGAGCGTCCGGAGCTCTGCAACAAACTGATTCTCGATTTTCTAAAATCGTAGCAGGTGCATCATGTCGACGAATCACTCACCGAATCCCGCCGCGATTCGCGCACGCCTCAACCATCCGGTCATCGACGCCGATGGACATTGGCTCGAGTTCGGACCGGCCGTCGCTGACTACTTGAAGCGGGTCGGTGGCGATCGCGTCGCGAGTGCGTTTCGCGCCTTCGGCGATCGAATCACGCACATCCTGACGCTCACGCCGCAGGATCGGCACACGCGGCGGCGCGCGCAGGAGGCGTGGTGGGCGTTCCCGACCAGGAACACCATCGATCGCGCCACCTCGATGCTTCCCAAGCTGCTCCACGAGCGGCTGCCAGAGCTCGGGATCGATTTCGCGGTCCTCTATCCGACCGCAGGCCTCGGCGTCCCGTTCATCCCGAACGACGAACTGCGCCGCGCCACCTGCCACGCATTCAACCAGTTCATGGCGGAGAATTTCGGCGCGTACTCGGATCGGATGACGCCTGCCGCGGTAATCCCGATGCACACGCCCGAAGAGGCGATCGAAGAGCTCGAGCACGCGGTGAAGACGCTGAAGCTCAAAGTGGTCCTGATGGCGAGCATGCTGCGCCGGCCCATCGCGGCGCTCGCAGAGAAGGCGCCCGAAGCGGTCCGCTACGCCAACTGGTACGACATGCTCGGTATCGACAGCGACTATAATTACGACCCGGTGTGGGAGAAATGTGTGGAGCTCGGGGTCGCGCCGACTTTTCACAGCGGCTCGCGCGGCGTGGGCCTCAGAAACTCGCCGTCGAACTTCACCTACAATCATATCGGGCATTTCGCCGCCGCCAGCGAAGCGGTGTGCAAAGCGATTTTTCTCGGCGGAGTTACGCGGCGCTTCCCGACACTGAACTTTGCGTTTCTCGAGGGCGGCGTCGGATGGGCGTGCGGCCTCTACAGCGACCTGATTGGTCATTGGAAGAAGCGCAACGCTCGCGCGCTCGAGGACGTCGATCCCCGCAAGCTCGACCGCGAGAAGCTCGCGGACCTGTTCAAACGCTACGGCGGCGACGGCGCGATCGAGATGCTGCGACAGTCGCGCGAGCTTAGCGACGTGTCATGGGTGATGGCCGAGGCGCCGCCAGTGCTCGACGATTACCAGGCCTGCGGCATCGAGCGGGCTGCGGACATCCGCGCGCTGTTCGTGAAGAACTTTTATTTCGGATGCGAGGCCGACGATCCGCTCAACGCATGGGCGTTCAACGATCGCGTGAACCCCTTCGGCGCGAAACTGAATACGCTGTTCGGCTCCGACATCGGGCACTTCGACGTCCCCGACATGAACGAGGTTTTGCCCGAGGCGTATGAACTGGTCGAAGACGGTCTGATAACCGATGCGGATTTTCGCGACTTCGTTTTCGCCAATCCGGTGCGCTTCTGGGGCGACTCCAATCCCGACTTCTTCCAGGGCACGGCGGTCGAACGCGATGCGCGTGCCCTGCTCTCCGCTGCCGCGCGCCAGGCGGCCGCCGGAACGAAGTAGGCGCGGCATCCAGCGCGGCGTTGCGCGCCCGCTCCGCGTCACCTATTGATCGCTGGTCGTGGAAAGCACGCCGCAAGGTAACCCGCCGGTCGCGGCTCCCGACCGCTCGCGTCGGCTCGAACTGCTGAGCGTGCTCGCGCTGTCGATTGGCGCGGTGATTCTCGTCCGCACCCTTCATCAAAACCGCCTGCGCTATAAAGAGGAGGCCTTCTGCGACTACTATGTCTGGTCGCTGGAACTGAGACTCGGCGGGGACCCATGGCTACCGGCGAGCGACGTCTCGTTCCGGGCGCGCCCCGGAATCCCGCATCGGGGAGTTTGCAACTATCCTCCAGTGTTCCTGCTCGCCTTCGAGCCGTTCACGAAATTGAGCCGTCCGGCCGCATTCTGGATCTTGCAGGCGATCCTCGTCGCGTCGATGCTCGGGGCGACGATACTCATCACGCACGAGACGGGGCCGCCCGGCAGTGCGACTCCGTACCTCGCCGCGATCGCCGCAGTGCTCCTGTTTCCCGAAACTTACGGCGCGCTGTACGAGAGCGAACCGACGTTTCTCTTGCTCGCTGTGCTCATGGGAGCACTGGCGCTCGACCGGCGCGGACATTCAACCGCGGCGGGATTCGCACTCGCACTCGCGACGCTGCTGAAATTCTATCCCGGCTTAATCGGATGCTATTTTCTCCTGCGCCGGCGATGGGCGACCGTCGCGTGGTCGTTCGGGTTCGCATTCGCAGGTCTGATCGTGGGCGGCCTGCGCCACCATTACGAGATGATGCGCTTTGGGGTTCCGATCACGAATCAATGGTGGATCCAGGACCGCGCGATCGGAATTCTGCAGAGCATGCGATCGATGGTGGCCGCCGTTGCCGGTAATCAGTTCTCCGCACGGATGATGCTCGCATGGCTCAGCTCATCGGCGCTGCTCTATGCGCTGGTCGGCGCGGCCGCCGTCGATGCGACGATCAGGTCCGCGGAACGGGACGATCTCGACCTCATCAGCTTTGGACTCTGGATCGCGGCTGCCCTGCTCTATTCACCGCTCGCGTGGGCGCACGAGCTACCGCTGATGATTCCGCTCTGGATCGGCGCGGCTGCTTGTATCGCACGCGGCGCAGCGCGGCGAAACGTTGGGACAATCCTGCTGATGCTCGGTCTTGCTGGTACAATCGCGCCCTATTTTACAGGCCCGCTCCGCCGAACGCATATGTTCTTCGCCGCCGCGATTCTCGCTTACGCTGGGGCATGGTGGTTGGTTCGCACCTGGAACGCCGAAACGATACCTTCAGCCGAATCACGTGGGCGCGACCAGACGCAGGCGGGGCTCGCACCGATGGCCGCAATGAAAAGGAGCTAGTCCGATGGAAGAGACCAAGGGCACCAGTGTTCTGAAAGTATTCGCGGTCCTGTTCGCCATCCTGGCGGTGTCGGACCTATTGAAGCCGTTTCACCTGGAAGGGCCAACCACCGGCTTCGTATTTCTCGGCACTCGCACCAGCGGCGCTGCGAACGCGATTCTCGGGCCGCTGTTCGGTATCTTCCTGCTCGTCTATGCAGCCGGAATCTGGCGGATGCGCCGCTACGTGCTGGGAATGGCGTACGCATACGCGGCGTACGTGTTTGTGAATTTGATCATCTACTCCGTAAAGCACCGGGGCGAACCGCAGCCCCTGGCTTTCACGGTCGTCTATATAGCAGGCGCAATCGGAATCTCGTGGGGCACTGCGATCATGCTTCACCGGCGCAGAGCGCAGCTTACCTAGCCGACAACGTAGCGGCTATATAGTCAGTTCGCGGAATTGACTATCGATCCCTCCGCTATGGCTAGTCCGCTCGCAATAGCCACTGGACCGGCCTAATTTCGCTAGGGCAACCGTGGACGAGTGAAGCACCGTCGCGACTCGAACTCTACGCGCGAAATCGAGCAGCTCGCCGGACCGCAGCCCGAACATGAGTGAGGAATAGGCGCCCATGCTCATCTCCGCAGCTCAAGCCGGCGGCTGGCCGAATTTGCTGCGCAGTACAAGATTGATCTCGAGCACGTTGACAAACTTTTCGCCTGCGAATCCCCCCAGAGCGGCAGATGTATGAGCTTGCAGGATCTCCTCGATCTGGCTACGCACTTGAGCCGGGGCTTGCTTGGTATCTGCCGCCCATTTCGCCGCAACGCGATCCAGTTGGTATTCCGCATTCTCAAGAGTGATATGCGGGTCCAGGCCGGAGCCCGAAGTGGCCACCATGTCACCCGGGACTTCCTGCAAGTCGGCGTTCGGATGATCCTGTCGCCACATGTCGAAGAAAATCGATTGGATGTCGGAGCCATCTTTCACCGGCTCGATCGTCGTCTCAGATTTTCCACCCGCTACCTGATGGGAAACCGCCGACGGGAACCTGCCTGGATTCTCCTTGGAGAAGCTCTCGAAAAAGACCACCGCAAGACCCGGCGCCTTTGGCTCCGGGGTTCCCGGGTTGTCCTTCACGAATTGCTTGAGCTCGGCGGGATGCTTCTTCGCCCAGTCGGTGACGAATTGCGCGTGCGTGGGATCCCCGGTGACCCAGCCCTGCGCCAGACTGTTATGCGCATCAGCCCACTGCGCGACAAGGTGCGGCTGCCCGAGAAAACTGTCCTGCTGGAACCAGGCCTCGACGTCGGGCGCTACCAATTGCCCCGCCTTCGGCCCGCTCTTGTACTTCACGATCGGCCCAAGTACCCGCGCGACGCGATCGCGCAGCGCGTAGTTCGACGCCGCCAGGGTCGACGATGCCGACGCCGAACCGTCGTAAGACGCGGCAGAGGGTCTCGGTTGGAAATATTCATCTTTGGTAAACGGCTGCGCGATCTGAAGAGAGCCTACGAGCTTGCCATCGGGCCCGGACAGCATGCTGCCATTGGACTGAAACGGAAAGACCGCTTGGCCTACGGCCCAGAGCACCAATGGGTATATCCCGCAGCAGATGACCACTGAGAAGGTCAGTAGTAACAGGCTTCTGGATATATATCGCGACATTGTATTCACTCCTCGAGTGGCTAATCGGTTCAAACCGTCAAATGCATTCCGACCAGTATCAGGTCGATTAGCTTGATACCCGCAAACGGCACAAGCACGCCTCCGAGTCCCCACACCAGCAGGTTACGCCTGAGGAGTGAGTCGGCTCCGAGCGGACGATATTTGACTCCCTTCAGGGCGATCGGAATCAGCAGCGGAATGATGAGCGCGTTGAAAATCACCGCCGACAGGATCGCCGAGGTGGGAGAGTGGAGGTGCATGACGTCCATCGGCTTGAGCCACGGTAACGTGCCGGCAAACAGCGCCGGAATGATCGCGAAGTACTTGGCGACGTCGTTGGCGATTGAAAATGTAGTCAAGGACCCGCGCGTCATCAGCAGCTGCTTGCCGATCTCGACCACCTCGATAAGCTTGGTCGGATTGCTGTCGAGGTCGACCATGTTGCCGGCCTCTTTGGCCGCCTGAGTGCCGGAGTTCATCGCCAGGCCCACGTCAGCCTGCGCCAGCGCGGGCGCGTCATTGGTTCCATCGCCAATCATCGCAACCAGCTTTCCCTCGCGCTGCTCTTTGCGGATGTAAGCGAGCTTCGATTCCGGCGTGCACTGCGCGACGAAATCATCGACGCCGGCCTGCTTGGCGATAGTGGCGGCGGTCAGCGGATTGTCGCCGGTAATCATGACCGAGCGCACGCCCATGATTCGCATCCGCTCCAGGCGCTCGCTGATTCCAGTTTTCAGGATGTCTTCCAGCACCACGACCCCGAGGATCTTGACGCCGTCCGCGACTACCAACGGAGTCGCGCCCTTCGACGCGACTCCATCAACCATCGATTTCAGTTCGTCGGGCACCACACCACCTTGCCCGCGGACGAATTCGATCACCGCGTCAGAGGCTCCTTTGCGAACCTTACGGCCGTCGGGCAGATCGATTCCACTCATCCGCGTCTGCGCCGTGAAAGGCACCGGTACCGATCCCGGGGGCGCCTTGGTGTCGACCGAGCCATAACCTTGCGCGCGATAGCAAGTTACTATGCTCTTGCCTTCGGGAGTCTCGTCGGAAACCGATGCGAGGGCGGCCAAGCGTCCGAGGTCGGCGGCCGAGTGATAACCTACTGGCATGAACTGAGTGGCACGACGATTACCCATTGTGATCGTGCCAGTCTTGTCGAGCAGCACCGTATCTATGTCTCCGGCGGTCTCCACTGCCCTGCCGCTCTTGGCAATGATGTTCGCCTGGAGTGCGCGATCCATTCCGGCAATTCCGATCGCGGCCAGCAACGCGCCAATGGTGGTGGGAATCAGGCAAACCAGCAGAGCGATGAGCGTAGGAACGTCGGTGCCCAGGCTCCTGATTGGCTCCGAAATTCCCAGGTAGCCCATCATGTAGATTTCCGCATTGAGCGCCATCGGCCACAGCGGCAGGACGACGATCAAAAAGATGAGCGTGAATGCTGAGAGGACCAGGGTCAGGGCGATCTCGTTGGGCGTCCGCTGACGCACCGCACCTTCCACCAACGCGATCATGCGATCGAGGAATGACTCGCCGGTGGCCGCGGTAATGCGCACCACGATTCGATCCGAGAGCACCCGGGTTCCCCCAGTGACTCCCGAACGGTCGCCGCCCGCCTCGCGAATTACCGGCGCCGATTCACCGGTGATAGCCGCTTCGTCAACCGATGCGATTCCCTCGATTACTTCGCCGTCGCCGGGAATCATCTGGCTGGCTTGGACTACGACCCGGTCCCCTGCGATCAAATCGGCCGAGGGAACCTCCTCGATGATGTCCTTGCCGCGCAGACGATATGCTGGCGTATCGCGTCGCGCCTTGCGCAGTGATTCGGCTTGCGCCTTGCCCCGCGCCTCGGCCAGTGCGGTGGCAAAGTTCGCAAACAATACGGTGAGGAATAGCCACGCATCGAGCGCGATGAAGTAGGTAATCGGAACTTGCGACGCCGACGTTCCGATTGCAGCTTGTATGATGTAGAGGAGAGTGAGAACCGCGCCCACTTCCACCACAAACATGACCGGGTTTTGCCACTGGACGTCAGGCCGCAGCATCAGGACGGCTTGTTTCATCGCCGGGCGAACGAGCTCGGGCGCGAACAGAGCCTGGCGACGCGTGCGGCGCGGGGGCGGGGTCGGCATGGCTTCGAGATTCGATGCTGAATCGCGCCCAGTTCTAAGATCGGTTGCGGCTTCCATCTCATCTCCCTCGCAAAAATCCGTTGGTGGTGAATTTGATGTGGGTGACGACCCGTTTATCCGCCAAATGGAATCGGACCCAGGTGCTCGGCTAGCGGCCCCAGCGCGGCTGCGGGCAGAAAGAGCAGCGCACCGATGATGAGTATGGTGCCCAGCAACAAAAACCCGAAGGTCGGAGTGTCGTCGCGCATCGTTCCAAGCGTAAATGGAGTGGGCTTTTTGGCTCCCAGGTAGGCCGCCATCGCGACCGGCGCGATGATTGGAAGATACCGGCTGAAGAGCATCACCAGTCCTGTCGCGACGTCCCATTTGGGCGCCTCGGGCGCCGGACTGGGGTTGGCATTGAATCCATAGTTAGTACCCAGTCCATCGAAGGCGGAACCATTGTTCGCGGAGGCGGACGAGAATTGGTATACGATTTCCGAGAAACCGTGCGGGCCCGGATTATTCTCCGCCTTGATGCCCCAATCCGTCGCGGCGAATAGGCCGGTCGGCATCAGGATCATGATGGGGTGAACGAGCAGCGCGATCATCGCGAGCTTCATCTCGCGAGCACCGACTTTTTTGCCCAGGTACTCGGGCGTCCGGCCCACCATCTGACCGGCAATGAAAACTCCAATGATCAGAAACAGCAGCAGGTTAATCATGCCGACGCCCTTGCCGCCGTAGATACAGTTCACCCACATCCCCGCCATCGGAGACAAAGCCGCAATCGGATTCAGGCTGTCGTGTTCGCAGTTAACCGCGCCGCAGGTCACGTCGACGGTCGCCGCAGCGAAGGTCGCGCCGGCTGAGGTACCGAAACGCAACTCTTTGCCCTCGAGGTTGCCAAGGTGCTGCTCGACAGGCAGTCCGGCGACCGCAGGCAACGTGAAAGATCGTTTGCCGTCCGGCGCAACGGCACTTGGTATTGAATAGGTTCGGGCGTCGGGATGTGCGGTCAAGCCCGGATTGGGCTTCATAGTATCAAAGTATATTACCCACAGTATCGTACCGATCATCATCACCATCATGACCGTGAAGATGATGACCCCATGACGCATGCGGCCGAGCATCCGCCCATACATCAGAACCAGCCCAAACGGGAAAAGCATCATGCCCACGGTGGTGATGAAGTTCGACCACGCGCTTGGATTCTCGAACGGATGCGCGGAGTTCATGCCATAGAATCCGCCGCCATTAGTGCCTAGCTGCTTGATCGGTATGATTGCCGCGACCGGACCGATAACTATCGTCTGTTGCTTTGCTTCGCCCTTGTCGGTGGTACCCATCGCTCCCGGCTCGAGCGTCGACACCTGGTACGAGCTCGCATAGGTCATCGGCATGCCCTGTTGGATGTAGAGCACACCCATCAGGAGCGCTACCGGGATGAACATGTAGACCACCACGCGCCACATATCGACAAAGTAGTTACCTACCGTCGACTCGCCGCGGAAAGCGCGGATTATCGCGACCAACGCGCAGAGGCCAACCGACGCAGAGAGAAACATGTTGGTGATGATGAAAAAAATCTGGCTGAAGTTCGAAAGGTTAACCTCACCCGCGTAGTGCTGCAGGTTGGTATTGGTCATGAAGGAGATGACGGCGTGGAAGATCGTGGTCGGCGCGAGCATCCCCTTCCCATCGGGATTGAGCGGCATCAATGGCTGAATAGCCAGTACTATGAA
This sequence comes from Binataceae bacterium (SeqCode), assembly GCA_036521875.1. Taxonomy (GTDB): domain Bacteria; phylum Desulfobacterota; class Binatia; order Binatales; family Binataceae; genus DATDGX01. Next base: position 3,617 of record DATDGX010000016.1, on the reverse strand, counting down.
GCCATACACGAACAGCATCACGTTGAAGACCATCAACGCGAGTGTGTACTGCTTCCAGTTCTGTGGGCCGGTATCCAGCCGCTTTTCAAACCAGGCCAGGAATCGAGGCGCGTGATACTTGCCGTCCATGATCCAGGACATGTATCGGCTGAGCGGTATCGCGAGGATCGTCGTCACCACCAGGATCGAAATAGGTAGAAACCACATTTTGTTGTAGCCCCTCTGCGCGTTGAGTCGAGGAAATGCCGCGAACCCTAGAACCACTCCGGTCGAATCAAAGCGGTAAACAGATAGACGAACAGAAATAATGAAACTGCCGCTGTCAGATAGATCATTTGCGCTCCCTCAAATTTTTTCGCAGGCGTTCAGGAACCACAGACAAAACGCCAACCCGACGAGTCCCAGCAGGAACATCCCCGGAAGCCAGGTCACCAAGTCCATCGTTGTTCCTCCATAGTTCGCCGATTCGCGATCCGAGTGATTCGCGGTCTCTTTCAGTAATGAGCAGCAAGTATGCCGAAAGTAGAAAGCCGCGAAACTTCGATGCTTTTCGGCGAAAACGATATCCGTTCATTTCAGAAAGTCGATTTTCCGATCAGGCAAAATGAAATACGGCGAAAGCGACATTTCAAAATGCTGAACTGCCGGCTTTCATTTTGAAAGAGCGCGTGCCCGCGGTCACAGCGCCATGGCAAAGCAGTAGCGGGATTGACACACCATCGAGGCACGTATTTGTCGCGCGCGCACCGAAGGTGGGACAGCATTCTGAGTCCCGGATGGTTTTAGGGCGCAAAAGGCGAAACAAATCGCTTGGCACGTGCGATGCTTTGTAACCGGGAAGATCCAGATGAAACTAGCTACACAAGTCTCACGCGCTGCAGCCAAACTCGGCCCGAAGCGGCGGCGCATCGAAAGTCAAAGCGGACAGGTTCTCGTACTAGTCACGATAGCGCTGGTCGCCGTCCTCGGATGCATCGCGCTGAGCGGCGACGTGGGCTTCCTGCAGTATCAGAAAAACATTATGCAGACGGCGGCAGACACCGCTGCTCTGGCCGGCGCCATGGAATTGAACTTCGGCGATTCGGTTGCGGCCGGAAAGACGGACGCTGCTACCAATGGCTTCACGGACGGCGTGAACAATGTAGTGGTAGCGATCAACATTCCACCGACCAGCGGCCCCAACGCCAGCAATGCCAACTATGTTGAGGCAATCATCACTCAGCCCGAACCAACCTACTTTCTGCGCGCGCTCAACGTCACCACCGTAACCGTCGCGGCTCGTGCTGTCGCTTCATTAGGTAACGGACCCAACTGTATATATGTGATGGACCCGTCGGTCTCCTCGGCTCTGAATATCAACGGCAATGTGAATATTCAGAGCAACTGCGGCATCCTGGTCGATTCGAGCAGCTCGTCGGGATTTGCGGTGAACGGCAACGTCATGATTACCGCGCCGACCATGGGCGTAGTAGGCGGTTACACGTCAAACGGCAATGTAACTTTGACTCCGACGCCGAGAACCGGCTCCATCGCGGCGACCGATCCCCTCGCCTACGTTCCAGCCCCGACCGTCGGCGCGTGCAGTCACACCAACTTCCTGTTGAATGGCAATTTTGGGAGCAGTGGCAGTCCCTATCAATTGTTTCCTGGTGTCTATTGCGGTGGACTCAAGGTCAATGGCAATTCCTGGCTGAAGTTCAATCCCGGCACCTACATACTGGCCGGCGGCGGAATGCTCATTAACGGCAACTCCGTGATGACCGGCACGGGCGTGACCTTCTACAACACCACCGGAACGGGTGGTTACGGGGCGATCACCTTAAACGGGAATACTACTTCGAACTTCAGCGCGCCGACGTCGGGATCACTCGCGGGTATACTGTTCTTCCAGGATCGTTCGATTCCCAGCAGCGCGGCTGCGAGCACGATTAACGGTAACGCCGGGACGACGTTCGATGGAGCCGTCTACTTTCCGACCACGCAGGTCACCTTCAACGGCAACAGCTCGATCAATGGCTATACTATCGTGGTCGCGGACAAGCTCCTGATGAATGGTAACTCCACGATGGGAAACAACTATACTTCTCTGGCTGATGGTTCGCCGATCAAAGGACCGGTCCTCGCGGAATGAATGCCCCGGCGCCAATCGTTCCCTCCCCGACGCCTCCGCGCCCCGGCTCGCGACGGCGCCACTCGCGAGGTCAGAGCGCAGTCGAGCTTGCATTGATCATTCCGCTGCTCCTGACCTCGTTGCTCGTGGCGGTGGAGCTGGGCCGGCTGTTCTACCTTTCCATCGCGATCGCAAATGCGGCGCGGGCTGGCGTGCAGTACGGCGCGCAGAATCTCACCACCGCCAATGATAACAGTGGGATGAAGCTGGCCGCGGTGGCCGACGCGCCAAGTATTCCCAGTATGACTACGACCGCGGTCCACTTCTGCAAATGCTCCGACGGCTCTGCATCGACCTGCCTGGCCACCGACTGTCGCAGCACCCATCGACTGCTCTATGTCCAGGTGAACACCACCGCGCCGTATCAGCCCATGATGAATTATCCGGGCGTCCCCACTGCGATGACGCTGCACGGCGCGGCCGTTATGCGCGTGGCGCAGTAGGAAAATGATTTCTGCTCGCGAGGTCTCCGCTTCGATGCCTCTGGCGTCTGCGCGATCCTGCAGCGTCGCGACTGGTCTCGCACCACGCCTCCCGTCGCGTCGTCGTCATCACGGATGCTCGCGTGGCGCCACCGTCCTCGAGTTCGCTCTGTTCGCCGTTCCATCTCTGCTGCTGCTTTTTGCGATCATGAACTTCGCCCTGGCGCTTTACTCATATGACTTCGTCGGCTACAGCGCCCAGCAGGCCGTTCGCTACGCTGTGGTGCACGGATCAACCAGTACTCAACCCGTCTCAGCAACGAACATTACAAACTATGTGGACGGCTTGGTGCTGGGAGTCCTGGACACCAGCCTGTTGACCGTCAATACCACCTGGACGCCGAACAACAAGCCCGGCAGCGTGGTCACCGTGACGGTTAGCTACACTTTCAAACCGCTCACCTCGTTCGTCTCTACCGCGAACATCGCGCTCACGCGCACTGCCGCGATGGTTATCTCGCAGTAACGCCCCTCGCTTCTGACCCGGCTCGATCGCTACATAGCGGCCTCGAACGCGCGCGCCGAAAAGTATACGGTGCGAGTAACGCGGCTGGGAGCCTCGTGAAAGCAACCGCAGCAATACTCACTTCGCATGTGAACTCGCCTCGCTCGGGATGTCGCGAGCAGATCAGCCGCGCGCGTCGGAAACTTCCGCGCGAGTTCTACGCCCGCCCGGTGTTGGTCGTCGCCCGCGACTGCATCGGGAAGATTCTGGTCCATCGTACCGCTGAAGGCGTGGCCGCAGGCCGCATCGTCGAGGCTGAGGCATATCGCGGTCCCCAGGATCTCGCGGCGCACAGCGCCCGCGGACTGACCAGGCGCACTGCCGCGATGTACGGGCCGCCGGGGCACGCCTACGTTTTTCAGCTTTACGGAACTTGCTGGGCGATGAACCTGGTCGCGGGACTGGAGGGCGAGCCGCACGCGGTGCTGATTAGAGCGCTCGAGCCGTTGCGCGGATTGCA
>DATDGX010000015.1:0-1953 GCA_036521875.1 Binataceae bacterium (SeqCode) | reverse complement strand
AGGTGAACTACTTCGGGAATTTTTCGGGACTCTGCGCGCCGATTTCGGGACATTGTGTCCCTTCCGTTCTCATTTTCGAGACTCGGCTGCGAAACGCGAGAGCGAAGAACGGACGTATTTACGGGGGCTTGTTGGCGCGCCCGAAGAGATTCGAACTCCTGACCCCCAGATTCGTAGTCTGGTGCTCTATCCAGCTGAGCTACGGGCGCGGCGCGTCGTAGCTATAGGCTCCGACGTTCAATGGCAAGAAGGCGCGATGGCAAGCAGGCTTACCGCGCAGGCTTGCCGCGCGCTCATGCCGACAGCGCCGGCGCCGCCCGCTGAACGGATTGCTAGGCATGGATTTTCTAACCATGTGCGCGCGCGCCACGATGGGCGGCGAGCTCGACGGCGCGATCGGGAATGGTCAGCCGCAGGGTCGCCCCGATCGTCCCTTCGACCAGACGAATTTCGCCGCCATGGGCGCGCACCAATTCGGCCGCGATCGCAAGTCCCAGCCCGGTGCCGCCGGTGCGGGTCGAACCCTGGAACGCTTCGAACAGATGCTCGCGTGCCTTTTCCGAAAAGCCAGGTCCGGTATCGGAAACTTCGATGACCGCCACCGCGCCTTCGCGTCGACCGGTAATGCGAATCTGGTCTCGGCCGGGATCGCGGTCGGTCCGGCTTTCGGCGGCCTGGCTTTCCATCGCCTGCACCGCGTTGCGCGACAGGTTCAACAGGATCCGGAACAGCTGATCGTAATCGGCCTCGACCACAAGCCCACGCTCGACGGCGCTGATCCAACGGATCGGCGCGTCGGCGCCGAGACCCAAGGTCTCGTGCACTTCCTCGACCAGCGGCTCGAGCTGGATCGGGCGGCGGTCCGGCGGCGGCTCCTGCAGGCGTCCATAGGACAGTGTCGATTGGCAAAACGCGATGGCGCGCTCGAGCGCGTGCATCAGCTTCGGAGCAAAACGTTGCACGCCGGGATCGGGAATCTTGGCGAGCCTATCGGAGAACAGTTGCGCCGAAGCGAGTAGATTGCGCAGGTCGTGATTGATCTTGGAAACCGCGAGGCCGAGTCCGGCCAAGCGGTTTTTCTGATGCAGCATCGAGGCGAGTTCGGTCTGCATCGTGGCGAGTTCGCGCTCCGCGGTGCCGATCTCATCGAGCCGTCCGGATGGCACGATCACGCGATCGCTATTCTCAGGATCGGCGCGAAACGCGATCATATTACCGGTGACACGGCGCATCGGCCGCACGAACATGTAATGCAGCGACAGGTAAACAAGCGCCGCGGTGATCGCCGAGATTAAAAGCGACAGCAGCAGAATGTCGACGGAGTAACGCAGCATGGCCCGGCGCAGCGACTGCTCGTCCATAACGAGCTCGATATATTCGCCGCCCGGCACCGGCCCAACGACGCGCACCGCCTCCTTTTTGCTGTTGAGCATAGTGGCGAAGGCATCGACCACCGCGTCGAATGCATAAACGTTGCGCATGTCGTAAGTGGCGGCGACCGCTGGCGGCATATCGTCGACCGCGATCATGCGATGCCGCGATCCCATCTTCATGGCGACGGCGCGCGCGCCAATCGAGTCGAGAATGCGCTTGGCGAGCGCGTCGGAGACCACGCCGTTCGGCGCCGCATCAAGCACAAGCGCCGCGGTATAGGCCGTCGCCAGCCGGTCCTTCAGCCAAACGACGCGGAAATTGGCGACGGAAGGGACATAGATCAGCACTTCCGCGATCATCACGAATAGAATCGTGAGGACGAGGAGTTTTCCCGATAGCCCGAAGCGCGGCGTCCGGGGCTCCGGCCGCACGGCTGTGTCTTCAGTCATGACCTAGATCCGCTGCCTAGCCGAACAGTGCAGCGGCCCAATGATGCGCCGCACCGGACAGCAGGTCAAATCCCTGCCAATTATATATGTCATTGGCGTATTTCTGGACTGGCATTTCATACCGCGCTTC
>DATDGX010000014.1:0-5209 GCA_036521875.1 Binataceae bacterium (SeqCode) | reverse complement strand
GTTGGGGAGCGACCGCGGGTATATGATCGGATTGTATGCGCCCAATTGCGAAAGCCGTTTCCGGTTTCGCGCTGGCTCTGGCGCTGACTGCGCTCGCTTCCTGCGACGCGCCGCAGAATCCATACGCGAACCCCGCGAACCCGACGTCGGCGTCAACCCTCGGAGCTGGCACCGAGCCGAGCGCATTCGGCGTCGCGACGCCCAGCAAGGCGCGGATCACTGGTGGTAGTATCGACTCGGGAGAAAGCAGCGCGCTCAGCGAGTATCTCAAAAACCATCGTCTACCGTTGGTGGGTGCGCAGGTTGTCCAAGGAGGCGAAGCGCGGCAAGTGATCCTGTTCGGCTTCGTCGCTACTCCACAGGGCCAGCTCGACGCGGAAAGCCGGACGCGGAAGTATCTGAAAGATGCTTCGGTCGTCATCGACAATCGGATCAAAATAAATCCCGAGCTTGCGAATTCCGCACCGACGATGCCGGAGCATCAGTCGCAGCCGCCGGCATCAGCCGACGATCTCGACTCGTCGATGGGCGGAGTGCAGGCCTATCAGCAGAATCAGACGCCGGACCAGTTGCAGTATCAGAACCAGGGTGGTTCGAGCGCGAGCGCGCTGAGTGCCCTGCTTCCTTTCATCGGCATCCTGGTGGGCTCGGGCGGTTTTGGTGGCGGCGGATTCGGAAGTGGCGGCGGATTCGGAACCGGATATGGGTCGTACGGTGGCTACGGGTATCCGGGCTTTCCCCCAGCCGCGCCCGGCGGATTTGGCTATGGCCAGCCGCCGCCGAATTTCGCACCTTTCCCCTGAGAAAAATCGTCGCTCAGCTTGGTAGGCGAAATCGCTCGCCCAAAAATACCTGGCGAACCTGCTCGCTCGCGACGATCACTTCGGGCGAGCCCTCACAGACGACCTGGCCGCCGTGAATCACGTAGGCGCGATCCATGATCGAGAGCGCGGCGTGCACGTTGTGATCCGACATCAGGATTCCAATCCCGCGTTCCTTCAGGTAGGTCACGATGCGCTGGATCTCGACGACCGTTATCGGATCGATTCCGGCGAACGGCTCGTCGAGGCAGAGAAACGACGGATCGAGAACCAGCGCGCGCGTGATCTCGACCTTGCGCCGCTCGCCACCGGACAGCACCCCCGCCTTTGACTGTGCGAGCCGCGCGATGTCGAGCTCGTCGAGCAGCGATTGCAGCCGCGCGTGGCGCTCTTCGCTGTTGAGCGGCAGCGTTTCAAGAACGGCGAGCAGATTCTGCTCGACCGTCAGCTTGCGGAACACCGACGGCTCCTGCGGAAGGTAGCTGATTCCGCGGCGCGCCCGCTGGTAAAGCGGGAGCCCGGTTATCTCCTCGTCGCCCAGCAGCACCTTTCCCGAGTCGGGCTTCAACAGACCCACCAGCATGTAGAAGGTCGTGGTCTTGCCGGCGCCGTTGGGTCCCAGCAATCCCACGATCTCGCCGGGCTGAACATTGACGTCGACGGCGTTGACGACCGCGCGCCCGCCATAGACCTTGGTGAGTTTCTCGCCGCGGAGCGACGGAGCTACCGCGCCTTCCGCTCGGGGGAGGGGTAATTTCAAACCTTCGACTCTCGCCATCACGCGCCGCCACGCGGACGGCCCGTTCAAACCTTACCGGTTTGACACGAGGATGGGAACGCATTTCACGCGTGGACTCTCGAGGCTGCGCGCGACTCGCGGCCGCCAGCCTGGTCCCGCGATGATGCGACGCGAATCGCTTTTCGTCGCGCGATTGTTTCGACGAACCCTGAGTTTCGGGAGGAAGCGAGCGGAGGCTATCTACTGGCGGACAAAAATTCCCGCCCCGATCATCACCACCCCGATAAGCAACGCGCCTTCACTGACTAGCGGCGGTATCACATGCGTGGTGTTCTCGTTGGCCTGCAGCTTCAGATCGCCGAGCTTCGCTACATCCTTGGTCTGCTGAGTAGTGAACACCGGAACCGCGATGCCGACTAAACCGAGCAGTGCCAGGATCGCTCCTAACATCACGAGTGGTTTCATTGCAGTTCTCCTTGAGATGCTAAATCAGGATGGAGACGCTGACTCGAAATGAAGACGTTCAAACACCTCGGTTCGACGCTCTCCAATCTGTCAGGCGGAAGCTGAGGCTGTCTGAGTCACCGCACGTCGAGTTATCGACGCGGTCAGCAGGTAGGCAATAAATCCAATCGCAATAGCCACTCCGCCGCCAATCGCGAATGCCTGCCACCACGGTAGCCACTGATGAAGTAGTATGATGAACGCCGTCAGCAAACATACTGAACCAGCCGCCATCGAGAGGACGAGCACCAGTGCCGCGATCGCCCGATCGACCGCACCGCTCAGCGCAGGCCTCAGTCCGGCCTGAAATAATTTGATCTCCGCCTCTATGATCCTCGAGAGATCGTCGACCATGCGGCCGAACAGCACGGTCCAGTCGGCCGCTGTTCCGTTAACGGAGTTCGGGGTCAGGTTTCGTTCTTGCGAGGACATCTTACTACTGCGATAGCTATTGACGTGCGGTCGCTACGGATTCTACTTGCGGCCTACTATCAGCATTCCCAGTACTCCGCCGAGGAGAAAAGCGCTCGGCATTAGGGGATGGTCGCCGGTGCTGCCGAGCAAGAAGCCCACCGCGGCGACCGCCGCGGTAACTGCCAGCGGATAGCTCTTCACTATGTAATCAGGCTGAAGTTGCGCTCCTATGGTTTCGATTTTTTGCGTTACTTCCGAGGTGGTTTGCTGAAGGTCCTGGCGCGCTTCCTCCAGATCGTTCTGGATTTTTGATATGTTGTCTTCCATTGTTACTCGCCACCCTCGTGACTGCGTTTATGATCGCCCCGCGCATCGCGGTCCGACCGACGAAAAGCAATAGCGCTACACCGAGCCGCCCGCTTGCCCCTCCGCCCCACACGAAACCTGCGGAGAGGGCCACAGCCATCGCACCCAGCGGCCGGCTTTTGACCCGGCGAGTCAATTCACTGTCGTTGTCGAACCAGTGCGCTTTGTTTCCTGCAGACGTTGACACGCTTTCTTCAGACATTGAGACACCCTGATGTGGACCTTGAGAACACCTTCCGCGTCAGGCAGGTGGTCAGTCGGAGAGCCGGCGCAGAATCTGGGCGGCGACATAACCGATCAGGAACGCGCCTGCGACCGCCAACCAGGGTTCGCGCTGCACGTAGTCACTCAGTCCGGCCGAAAGATCGCCGACATAGTCGATCCCGCGGTCCGCGTATTCGCGAGCGCCTTCGTAGCCCTGCTCGACGGCGCGCTTTCCGGTGTCGATTACTTTCTCGATAGTGTCGCCCAACTCGGGCATCGTCCGGCTCGATGAAGTCTCAGCCATGGTCGTGACCTCCAGGTCGGCGTCGGATTTTCGACGCAACTAATTGCGGATGAACGAATTAAAGCAATTAAGCGGCCAATCAACTAACTTCAAAGGAGTCCGTAAACCTTGGATAAAATAGTTACCCAAGCATTGACTGGACGATCAACTCCATTCCACCGTGTAAGAAGTTCTCACATTGGTTTGCAGTCGTTGTCGTAGAGACAAACAGGCTCGTGCTTTTAATTGCCGCTTCCGTGGAAGGCTCACGACGTGCAGAAGCCGAGAGCTGGTGAGCGCCCGGCACTGCGTGAGGAAGGGAAAAATCAGGAGCTTGAGCGCGACTTGCGAGGGACCTTGCCGCCCTCGCGACGCGCCTCGGACAGGCCAATTGCGATCGCTTGTTTGCGACTCTTCACGGTCTTGCCGGAGCGTCCCGACATGAGCTTACCTTCCTTCATCCTGCGCATGGCGCCTTCAACCTTTTTCGACGCTTTGGGCCCATACTTTCTTCTGGAGCCTTTCTTTGCCGCTGGCATGGATGACCTCCGTATCCTTCTCGATGCTTCGATCTACGACTCTCGAGTTTTTCGGCTTGGAGCCAGTCTTCGCGAGAGCGACCAGGTTGACAGCCGCGATCTGAAGGCGCGTACTCTTATTTGCTCTTCACTCGGTTTTCGTGCGGTGACCGTTCTTGACGCGTTACGTAGCGTTCTCTCCGCCCCATCGGGTCGCTGCCTTTCGAATCTTTTGCCACCGTTGCTATTGCCAAGTCAGCCGGTTTGTCACGCCGACGACGCCCTGGACGCCCGAGGCTAGCTGAGCGGCGTGCTGCGCGTCCGCTGCCGAGCCAACCGCGCCGGTCAAGAGCACCGTCCCATGATCGCAATCGACTTCGACTGCGTGACCCTCGACAATGCCGGCGCCGTTCAGCGCGCTCTTCACCTCGGTTATCAGGAGATCGTCCTGAGCGCGCTCGGCGGGCGAATTGTAATGATGCTTCCCTTCGGTCGAGACGGTCTCATGCTCTTTGCTGATCGAGCTGGAGGTTGTGTTCCCCGGCTCTGCTCCCTGCTGCACTTGCGGATTCTCTTGCTGAGCGGGAGCGGGCCGAGCGATCATTCCCACCGCCGCCAGCAGACCAATCGCGATCAGAAGCCTGAACCCGTAGCCGGCGTCCTTCCATCTATCAAGGGGCATGATTGCGTGCTCTCTCTCTCTTTTTTTTACTTTTTACTGACTTACTATTTCGATTGAGTAGTATCTTACTATTCGATCGAGGGCGCAGAACGTCTCACTGCCTAATGGCGGAGAGACCCGAATTGGTCTCTCCGCCTGACGGTTTCGGTCTAGTTGGTCTTCTGTATCGTAGTAGTGGTCGAAGTACTGGTGTCCGGAACCACGACCACCGGAGCAGGAGGCGGCGTCACAGTGGTAGCCTCACTGTGGTAAGCACTGCTACTCTGTTCGACCGCGTTCGGGCCGACAGCGGTAGTAGTATCAGTCGCCTTTTCTTCGGTTACGTTGGTGCGTTCGGCTGGAGTCTGAATGACGACCGGAGCCGGAGCGGGCGCAGCATAAGTGGTCGTCGAAGTGGTCTCTTGGGCGCTGCTGATGCCAGATCCGAGAATGAACGGAATGGCCGCCAACCCGGCTAGACCAATAATCGCCTTGCGTACTGTTCGCTTCATAGCGTGATGCCTCCTCAGTTCCTGTTTTGTATTTGGACTCGAATTCTAAGCAGATGCCGTGCCATGGCGGCACCAATCGCTCTCTCGCCTTCTTCGCCGATCAAGTGACTCGATATCCGGCCACCAGACCCACAACGAAGAGGACGAGGAAGACGACAAACAGAACGCGCGCGATCTCAGAAGAGAG
>DATDGX010000013.1:0-13235 GCA_036521875.1 Binataceae bacterium (SeqCode) | reverse complement strand
AGTCTCGGAGATCGAGCCCCCGCGGCGCGAAACATAGGAGACTTCCGCCGCTGGGGCAAGGAAGGCGAAACCCTCGCCGCGAATGGTTGTCTCATTTGTCTCGAACCGATACCAAGAAGACTCGCCACCCGCGCTGGAGATGAACCTGCGATGGCTTCTGACGAACAACAACTACAGACCTGGAAGCCCGAACGCTACGACCGTAACGCGCGCTTTGTCAGTGATCTGGGCGCACCGGTGTTCCAGCTCCTGGCGCCGCGAGCGGGTGAGCGCGTGCTCGACCTCGGATGCGGCGACGGCGTGCTCACCGCGAAGATCGCCGCCGCCGGTGCGGTCGTGGTCGGCGTCGACGCGTCAGCGGAGATGGTCGCCGCGGCGAAGCGGCTCGGTCTCGACGCGCGGGTGATGAATGGTCACGAGCTTTGCTTTCGACACGAGTTCGACGCGGTCTTTTCCAACGCGGCGATGCACTGGATGCGCGATGCCGACGCGGTAATCGCGGGCGTCGCGGGCGCGCTCAAGCCCGGCGGCCGCTTCGTCGGCGAATTCGGCGGCCACGGATGCGTCGCGGCAATCTCCGTCGCGCTGGCCGCGGTGCTCGCGCGCCGCGGCATCGATGGTGCTGCGATGCGGCCGTGGTACTTTCCGACCGTCGACGATTATCGCGAGCGCCTCGAGCGGGGCGGGTTCAGCGTCGACTACATCGAACTGATACCGCGTCCCACGCCGCTTCCGACCGACATGGCGGGATGGCTCGAGACGTTCGCGGAAAATTTCTTCCGGCCGCTCGCTCCCGACGATCGGCGCGTCGCGCTGGCCGAGGTAATCGAGCTTCTGCGTCCGGCGCTCTGTGACGATCGCGGGCGATGGACCGCGGACTACATCCGGCTGCGTTTCGCGGCGCATCGCGCATAATTTGGCGCGCGCGCCGCGTGTTGACTGTGAGAATTCTGCAAATGACACACAGTCAACAACGGTTGCCACAAGCGCAACCGGCGGCTATGCTTCCTACTGGACGTAGCACTCCACGCCAGCGGCCGGGGGTCCCCAATTTGGCGGTCGCTGGCGGTCTTTTTTTTCAGCCTGGCTAAGTCGTTTTCAACCGCGGTTAGCCAAGCACGCCGGCCGCAACCAGTTCGCTAATCCGTTCCTCGTTGTATCCCAGGATCTTCTCGAACACGAACTGGTTGTGTTGGCCGAGCGTCGGCCCCGCCGTGCGGACTTCGGCCGGCGTGCGTGAGAGTTTCGCGCGCGCGCCTTCGACGGTGGTCTTGCCGTAGACCGGATGTGGCAGTTCGACGAAGTGACCTCGATAGCGCAGTTGCGGATCGGTGTACGCCTCGGCGCTGTTCTGCACTTCGTAAGCGGCGATGCCGCGCGACTGAACCAGCGCCTCGGCCTCACGCGGCTCGAGGCCGCGCGTCCATGCTCCCACGATCGAATCGAGCTCGTCGCGGCGCTTGAGCCGCTCGCGAGCGGTCGCGAAGCGCGCGTCGGCGCCCAGCTCCGCGCGTTTCATCAGCTCTGAGAGCCTACGCCAGTCCTCGTCGCTGCGGCACACGATCGCAACCCAGCGGTCCTCACCCGCGCATGGATACGCGCCGTGCGGCGCGAAATCAGGGTCGGTGTTGCCGGCGCGATCGTCGACGCGGCCATTCGCCGTGTAGTCGAGCAGCGCGGGGCTCAGGAAATGCAGCGACGATTCCGCCTGCGACTGATCGATGTATTGCCCCTGCCCCGTGCGGCGGCGATATTCCAGAGCGGCGAGAATCGCCATCGCGGTGAATTTCGGTGCGATGTAATCGGTATACGCGCCAAAAGGCCCCGACGGCGCGCGGTCCGGCCAACCGGTCAGATTGTGGAAGCCGGAAATCGCGGCCGCCATTGAGCCAAAGCCCGCGATTTTCGCGTGCGGCCCAGTCTGCCCCATCAGGCAGGTGCTCAGCATTATGAGGTCGGGCTTGATGCGGCGAAGCTGCTCGTAGTCGTAGCCCCACGCGCGCATCGCCTTGGGCGAGAATGCCTCCGTGACGACGTCAGCCCATCGCACCAGATCCGCGACCACCTCTTTGGCGCTCGGGTTGCCCAGGTCGAGCGTGATGCCGAGCTTGCCGGCGTTGCAGTTGTTGAAAAGTCCCGAGGCGTCGGGGGCGGGCTGGTTGTTGCGGAACGGGCCCAGAGTGCGCGCGGTGTCGATTCGCGTCGGTGACTCGATCCGAACGACGGTCGCGCCGTAGTCGGCGAGCATTCGCGTCGCGGCCGGTCCGGCCATCACCCACATGAAGTCGAGAATTTTCACCTCGCCGAGCGGGCGTTCATTCGCCATCAGATGATCCCCTTGCGCGCGAGCGCGGCGAGCTGGCCGTCGCCGATGCCGAGTTCGCCGCCGTAGATCTCGCGATTATGCTCGCCGACCAGCGGAGGCCGGCGCCGGTACCGGAGCGGCGAGGCGCTGAATTTCGCGAACGCCCCCGGGTAGCGGAAAGCGCGGCCGAGTTCCGGATGCTCGACCGGCTGCCAGTACTCGCGCGCGGCGAGCTGCGGACTATCGACCACTTCCGCCGTGGTCGTGATCGGTGCGATCAGGAAGCCGCGCTCGAGCGCGAGCTGTAGAAGCTCCGCCTTGGTATGGCTGCGGGTGAACGCGCGGACGATTCCCTTGACGCGGTTGAACTCCGCGAGCGGTTCTTTCCCAGTCGCCAGCAGCTCGCCGTATCCAATCCAGTCCTTGTCGCGAGTCGCCTCGTCGCACAGCTTTTGCTCGCAGAGATACTGCATGAGCTTGCGCGTAAAAACGCCGAGCGCCGAGCCGAACAGAAACAGCAACGAGACGTAGCCGTCGCGGGCCGGCCACACCAGCGGGATTTCGAGCGGACCCGCTTTGATTCCGCCCGCCATCCGATGCGAGTCGGCCGCGCCGACCGCCGCGCCAAGAATTCCCGATTGCGTCGCCATCGCGACCGATTGCTGCGCGGCGACGTCGACCTGCTGCCCAAGTCCGGAGCGTACGCGCTCGTGATGCGCCACCAGCGCGCCGACCGCCGCATCGGCGCTCGCGTGCGCATAGGCCTGCGGCACAGTGCAGCGGACGGGAGGCCGATCCTCGTCGCCGGTGAGAATCAGCGGTCCACCCGCGGCGAGGATCACGAGATCGCTGTCGGCATAGCTCGCCTTGGGACCGTCCTGGCCGAATGGCGTGATCGATACGTAGATCAGCGCCGGGTTGATTGCGCTCAAGTGCGAGTAGCCGAGTCCGCGCTCGGCGAGAAAGCCGGGGTTGAACGACTCGACAAAAAAGTGCGCGCCAGAGGCCAGCTTGCGCAGCAGCTCGCGGCCTTCGTCGCGCTCGATGTCGAGCGTCACGGAGCGCTTGTTTCGATTGTACGCCCACCAGTAGAGCGAGGCGTTGGGATTGCGCTCGTCTTTGAAGAACGGTCCGAGGCGGCGCGCGGGCGAGCCGCCGGGCGGCTCGATCTTGATCACGTCGGCGCCCATATCGCCGAGCACCTGGCCGCAGAGCAGTCCGCGGTCAGTAGTGAGATCGAGTACGCGATATGGTGACAGCATGTTGGATGTTTGCTCCGGAACGCGGCAGTCGCAGCGCGGCGAGACTTTTCATAGCATTCGGCCGCGCCCGAGCGTTAGTACGACGCTAGTAATCGCGAGAGCTGCTCAAGCGCGATCGATCTTATGCTTATGCCGTCCCGCGGCGAGCGCGCCGCCCGCGAGCGGAGCGTCTTCAAAACTTACTTCCGCGGCAACGCCGTCCGGAAGGACGATCTCGCCACCGCGCTCGCGATCGAGGCTGACTGCGATGCTGCCGCGCGGCGTCGGCACGCGTCCCTCGAGATGCTTGAGCGGCCCGAAGTGCGGCGCGATCCGGGCCTTCGCGTAACCCGGCGCCGACGGACGCACGCCCAGCACGTGGGTCGTCAGATCGTAGGTCGGCGTCGCCGACCACGCGTGGCAGCGGCTCCCAGTGCCGGCGCGCGCGTCCCAGTACTCCTCGAACACAGTGTCGCCGCGCTCGATCTGCGGCCACCACTTCATGCATCGCGCGGCGATCAGATCGCGGCGGCCCGCACGCACGATGGCGTCGTGCACGAGGTGCGAGAAAAACGGCTGCGCCGCGACCACGTTTCGCTCCGCGGAGAATTCGACGTACTCGGCGGGGTTCATCCGCTGCGAAATGTACGCGGTCAAATTGTCCGAGATGGTCGGCGTGATGACGACGCGGCCCTCGTCGAGAACGTAGCCGAGCATCCGCGCCCAGCGCTCGCGCGGCGCGCATCCGCTGACGATCGCGATGGCATTGGTCTGCTGGCTCACGCGTCGCAGTGCGCCGCGGGCATCGGCGGCATCGACGTACACGCCACGTTGCTCGTCCCAGTACGTTTCGAAAGCAGCGCGGGTGCGCGCGGCGCGGGCGCGCGCGTCGGCGGCGGCGCGCGGATCGTCGAGCGCGATTTCCGCAACCGCGGCGAAATCTTCAAGCGCCGCCGCGTAAAGCGCGTCCATCGCGGCGGTCGCCTCCGCGCGCTCGGTCATCGCCCAATCGATGAAAGTCCAGCCGGGCATGCCGCGGATGAGCCCGTCAGCGGTGCGGTAACGCTCGAACGCCGCAAAGACGGCGCCCGCTGCAGGAGCCAGCTCGCGCGCCGTGTCCGCGTCGCCCGAGTATTCGAAGTAACGCGCGAGCGCGCGTACCCAGTGCAGCGAGTAGTCGGGAATCGTGGTCGATGCGACCGCGATATCGCCGGCCGCAATCATCCCGAGCAAACCGTCGGCGCGCTGCGAATGCGCACAGATGCGGAGATGGCGGCGGACGAGGCGCCAGTCGGTGTTGGTGACGTAGGTGAGCAGCGCGTGGATGTAGGAATCGCCGAGCCACGCGCGCTGCTCGCGGCCTGGGCAATCGATGAACGCGTCGGTGGCGCACAGCTCTAGGGTGCGCGCGCCGACGCTCCAGATTTTGTTGAGCGCGAGATCGTCACACTCGAAACTGGCGTCGCCGGCGCGCGGATAGCGCCGCTCCACTGCGCCCGCCGCGCGAACTTCCGCGCCCCCGCGCGCGACCACGCTCAGGTAGCGGAAGCCGACCGCCTCGTACGCGTCGACGCGCTCGCCGCCGTCGCCGCTCAGAACATAGCGCATCGAATAGAAGCGCGGTGCGGTCTCGGCGCTGCCATCAATTCTCAGATCCTCGCCGGCGTAAATGTCGATGGTCGCGCCTTTCGGTCCGCTCACGGCGACCCACGGAGTCGCGAGCGTGGTGCCGCCGGCGTCGTAAGTCATGATGGTGTCCGGTCCCGTCGCGGACGCGTCGTCGGACGGGTATGCGTCGCCCGGCTGATCAGCGGCCAGTTCCGGCACGCTGCGGCGGCTCAGTTCGTCGAGCTCGATCGGAATCGCAGTCAGCGGCGCGATGTCGTCGACTTCCATGGCCGTGTACGGCTCGACCGGAATCGTTAGGCGATTCTGCGCGAGCGTACCGGCGGAAAGCTCGACTGCCGGTGCCCACGCCGAGTCGTCGAAGTCGGGCTCGGTCCAACCCGCCGGGATTCCCGCGCCGTCCAGAATTTCGACCGGCGGCATCGAGAGACCCCGCCTGCCCGCGACCTTCGCGCGATACGGCGCGCTGCGGCCTTTCCACGATGAGCCCGACGCGATTCCAATCGCAGGCGCTTCGAACGCGAACGAACCCATGCCGAGATGAAGACTCGGCAACGCGGGACGCCACCATGGAATCGGCGCGCCGTAGAATCGGACCAGCGCTGCGATGACGTTTTTTCCGCGGCGCAGATACGGCGCGAGATCGAGCTCCGCATATGAGAGCCGCTCGGGAGTCGATCGGGCCGGGCCGCGCGCGACTTCGGCGCCATTCACGTAGAGCACGTAGCGCGAGTCGGCGGTGACGCGCGCCGCAACCGGCGCGGCGTCGCGGTCCAGCTCGAACGCGCGACGCAGGTAGCAGAATCGATTCCACGTTTCCCTGGGCGGAATCGGCTCCGCGCTGAGCGGCGATGCCGACTTCGGCGCCGGTGCCGACCACACCCAGCGTGCGTTCCAAATCATCGGCCAGTCATAGACCGCCATCGGGCTCCTCCGAATATCACGCCGCGCAATCAGCGCGCGCCGCGGTAGGTTCAATCAAGTTCAGTAAGGACGCGCAGTCTTGCCGATGATCTCTCGCGCGACCAGCAGCTTCATTATCTGCGCGGTGCCATCACCTATCTCGAGTCCGATCACGTCGCGCATCCGCTGCTGATGCGGCAAATCGAGGCTAAATCCGAGATGCCCGTGCAGCAGCAGGCACTGATGCAGCACGTCGGCCGCAAGCTCGGGCGCGAGCCACTTGGCGCCTGCCGAGATCCAGCCATGAGGCTCGCCGCGATCGCGCAGCCACAGCGCCTCGTAGCAAAGCATCCGCGCCGCGCGGAGCCGCACCGCCGCCTCGGCGAGTGGAAACGATACGCCTTCGAAGCGCGCGAGCGTCGCGCCAAACGCCTCGCGTCCCGCGACGTATTCGCAGCTTTCATCGACGCTCTGCTGCGCGGCGCCGATGCACATTAGTCCGATCAGCGCGCGGCTGAAGTCGAAGCCCTGCATCACCTGTACGAAGCCCGCGCCCTCCGCCCCGATCCGCGCTTCGGCGGGGACACGAACCGAGTCGAAGAATAATTGTCCGCGGCCGATTGCGCGCGAGCCAAGATCGCGAAACCGGGTCCGGCTCACGCCCGCCGAGTTGAGATCGACGTAAAAGGCGCTGACGCCGCGCGCGCCCTGCTCGAGCGTGCCGGTGCGCGCCATCACCAGCGCGGTTGCGGCCGACGACGAGAACGAGATCGAAGTTTTCTCGCCGTTGAGAACGTACGCGTCGCCGTCGCGGCGCGCCTGCATCTTGACGTGGGCCGCGTCGGAGCCGCCGCCCGGCTCGGTGACGCCGAGCGCCGCGATTATCTCGCCGCGGCAGATAGGCGGCAGTAAAGCGGCTCTTTGACGTTCATCGCCATTGCCGGCCACAATCGCTCCGACCAGCGCCGCGAGTAGCAGCACGTATGCCGCGTTGAAGTCGCCGCGCGCGATCTCTTCGTGCGCGATTCCAAGCGACACGTAGTCGAGGCTCGCACCACCGAAGCGCGGCTCGACGGTCGGGGCAAGCACGCCGAGTGCGCCGAGCCTGCGCACCAGCGCGGGCGGCAAATCCTCGTCCCGGTCGCGCGCGGCGTACGCGGGCAGCAGTTCCTTGCGAGCGAAATCAGCGAGCGTGGATTGTAGGAGCGCCTGCTCGGTGGAAAGCGCGAAGTCCATTGCGACGGCTCTAGTGGCTGTCGGCCGGCGCCGGCGTCGACGGTCCTATATACGACGGCAGGTCCTGCAGTGACGCTCCGCCAGTGCCGGGCGAGATAGTCTCGACCTGTTCATCGCTCATCTCCGGCTCGCCCTCCATCGCCTTCCTGTCGTGATCCTCGATTTGTTTCTTGACGTCGTCGGCAGGCATCGCGGGCATGATGCCCTGGCTATGCGAGAGGTTGGCGCGATCTTCGGCGTTCATGTGGAGCCAGATCTGACTCGCCTGTGCGGCCTGGCCGTGATTGACCGCCTCGAGGAACTGTTGCTGCGGAGACGGCGAATGATGGAACGGCCAGCATCCACAGACCGCGAGCGCGGCCGCCGCGGCGAGAATCAATGACATCGCGCGATTCATCTCATCGACGGCGATCGCGATCGCCTAGAACGTCACCACGCTGCGAATCGATTTGCCCTCGTGCATCAATCTGAACGCGTCGTTAATTTTTTCCAGCGGCATCACGTCGGTGATGAGGTCGTCGATATTGATGCGGCGTTCCATGTACCAGTCGACGATCCGCGGCACGTCGCGCCTGCCGCGCGCGCCGCCGAACGCGGTCCCCTTCCAGGTGCGTCCGGTCACCAACTGAAACGGCCGCGTCGAGATCTCCTCGCCCGCCGCCGCGACGCCGATGATCACGCAGGTCCCCCATCCACGCTGGCAACACTCCAGCGCCTGGCGCATCAGCTTCACGTTGCCGACGCACTCGAAGGCAAAGTCGGCGCCTCCGTGCGTCAGGTCGACGAGATACTTGACCAGGTCGCCGTCAACTTCTTTTGGATTCACGAAATGCGTCGCGCCGAATTTGCGTGAAGTCGCGTCCCGCGCCGGGTTGAGATCGACGCCGACGATCATTCCCGCGCCGGCGAGCCGCGCGCCCTGCACCACGTTGAGGCCGATCCCGCCGAGGCCGAACACCACGACCCGATCTCCGGGCTGCACTTTGGCCGTGTTGAGCACCGCGCCAATCCCGGTGGTGACTCCGCATCCGATGTAACAGATCTTTTCGAACGGCGCGTCTTCACGAACTTTCGCCAGCGCGATTTCCGGCACCACGGTGAAATTCGCGAACGTCGATGTGCCCATGTAGTGATGGATCATCTTGCCGCCGCGCGAGAAGCGGCTGCTGCCGTCCGGCATCACGCCGCGTCCCTGCGTGTCGCGGATCGCGACGCACAAATTGGTCTTGCCCGACAGGCACGCCGGGCAGTTGCGGCATTCCGGGATGTAGAGCGGAATCACGTGGTCGCCGCGCTTGAGCGTCGCGACGCCGCTGCCCGTCTCGACGACCACGCCGGCGCCTTCATGGCCGAGGATCGCGGGGAACAGCCCTTCCGGGTCGGCGCCGGAAAGCGTGTAAGCGTCGGTATGGCACACGCCGGTCGCCTTGATCTCGACCAGTACTTCGCCCGCCTTCGGCCCTTCGAGGTCGACGGTCGTTACTTCGAGCGGCTCGCCGGCCCGATTCGCAACCGCGGCTTTTATTTTCACGCTGTTACTTTCACGCCATCACTTCGGCATAGTCAGCAAACTAGCGCCGCCGTTCGGCGCTGCCAATGCCGCGCGCGATCAGATTGGTGCGAGCTCGACGAGCGGAATCTCGCGCGTAGTCTTCTTCTGATAGTCGGCGTAGCTCGGGTAGATAGCGATCAGCTTTGGCCACACCGCGCGCTTCTCTTCGGGAGGCAGCGTGCGCGCGCGATACTTTCGGCGCGAGCTTCGAATCTGCGCCTCGACCTCGGGATTCGCACTGAGGTTCAGGTACCACGCCGGCGGGCTGTCGCTGCCGCCGTATGAAGCGACCAGGTAGACCTTGCCGTCTTCCTGGTAATACAGCAGCGGCTTGTCGATCACGCGTCCCGACTTGCGGCCGCGCGTGGTGAGGATCAGCGTGTTGCGGTTGACCGGACCGATTCCGCCGAACAGCCGGTACGTCGCCACGTGCATCCCGCTGACGAACCGAATCATCTGGTGGGTGAACGGGTCTACCTTCATTTGATGAGATCCTCCCCGCGTGGAGTGGCGCCGCATCGCGATCATACTCCGATTCGGGCCGCGTTGGCGCGGCGCGGCGATGGTCGAAAAGTCGCGCGCGAGGTCTGGCGCTGAGTCCTCGCCGCGGGTCGTTTCTCTCGGCGCGGTTTGATACAGACTGGTTAGCGCTCTGGCGGCTTGCCGCATGGGGTGCGCAAATCATCGCAGAGGCACGCATCATCATGAACCTGGTGGGCACAATCACTGAGCTGTGGCGCTTCCCGGTCAAGTCGATGGCGGGGGAACCGATGGAGAAGTGCTATCTCGGTCCGCGTGGAATACCGGGCGATCGCGGATGGGCGGTGCGCGATGAAACCGCTGGCGAGATTCGCGGCGCGAAAAAACTGCCGACCCTGATGCAATGCCACGCCGCATACCTGAGCGAGCCGGCGGGGACCGAAGTTCCGCCCGCCGAAATCACTTTCCCCGACCGCTCGCGCGCGCGCACCGGAGACAAAGAGGCGCAGGCGAAGCTCTCCGCATTTCTCGGCCGCCCGGTCACGCTATGGCCGCTGCAGCCGCCCGACGCGCTCGAGCATTATCGCCACGGCAAGCCCGACAATCCCGACATGATAAACGAGCTGCGTCAGATTTTCGGCCGCCTCGAGGACGAGCCGTTGCCGGATTTTTCGACCTTTCCTCCCGGCCTGCTCCAGGAGCTGATGACATATACTTCGCCGCTCGGCACTTACTTCGACGCCTACCCGCTTCACCTGGTGACTACCGCGACACTCGCCGCGCTGTCCGAGCGCAATCCCACCGCGCAGTTCGACGTGCGGCGCTTTCGGCCCAATGTGCTGATCGAGACGCGGAGTGAAATTCGCGGGCTCGCCGAGGCCGAATGGTCCGGCAGGACTCTCTCCATCGGCGACGTGCAACTGAAACTCGAGATGCCGGTGGTGCGATGCGTGATGACCACGCTGGCGCAGGACGACCTGCCGAAGGATCCGTCGGTGCTGCGAACGATCGTACGCGACGCGGCGCAGAACCTGGGCGTCTACGCGACCATCACGAAGCCCGGCCACATCAGATGCGGCGATCCCGTCGAGCTGCACTAGCGGCGAAACTCCTGGCGAGACTTTCGCAGACGCCGGCGGTCGCGCGGCGCTGAAGATGATTTCGCGAATCCGCAAGGGAATCCCTGTCCCCTGTCGTAGCAAGCCCCACGCTGCGGCATGGCTCGCTGACGCCTGCCGCATGACTGTTCATTAAGTTCGGCGCTTATTGTCGGGCCAAGGCGGTCTCGCCGGCCGCTTCGCGGACGTATCATAGGCAATGTAACAGCCGTTCGTTTCGTCTAATAAGTGGACGAACGGCAAAGCTCCCAATGGAGGTTTCAGATGACTACGATTTCACAGCCTCCGGTCAAGACGAGACTCGGTAGAATCTTCAGAACCGCGATCATCACTCTCGGCGGCGCGATTGTTCTTGCCACAGTCGCAGGTTGTTATAGCCCTCAAGGGACGGACACGCTGGCCGGCGCGGCACTAGGTGCAGGCGGTGGAGCGCTGATTGGTTCTGCCGAGGGATCACCCGGAACCGGTGCGGCGCTGGGTGGACTCGGCGGCGGCCTGGTCGGCTATATCGTCGGTACCGAAATGCAGAATCGCGAATACTATGGGCCTGGCTACTATTCGCCGTACTACTACAGATAAGACCAACGCGGCGCGCGGCACTGGTCGCGCCTGGTAGCCTCTGAAACCTCGACGAGGTTTCAGCGCCTGCATCCGCTAGGGGATGCCGTTCTCGTTTCGAATCACTCGCCACCGCGCGCGCGTGCCGTTTCTAAGATGCGGGCCACTCAATCATCCGGCCGCGCGCAGGAAGCATCCGGGCTTCCAGGAGCCGCGCGGAATGCCTGAAGGAAGGCACCCGGCGCGGAGCTGCGGCAGAGTAACTCGCGCGATGCAGAATTCTTACGGCATCTTGCTTGTTCCCGCCTTGGGAACGGTGCTACACTGTCGGTTGTGCGGGTGATAGCGCGGCGAACCCTGCTGCGGTTTGTCGAGTCGCTAAAGGGGCAGGCGGTACAGAAGGCGGTCAAGGCGGCGCTTGATGCGTGGTTTCATGAGACGCAGCGGTCCAAGTGGCGCAGTTCGGCCGAAGTTAAGCGGAGCTATGGCACCGCCAGCATCGTTAGCGGCGACTGCGTGGTGTTCAACATCAAGGGCAACGATTACCGGCTGGTGACCGCTATCGACTATCGCCGGCAGATCGTGTTCATCAAGTGGGTGGGGCCGCATCGCGACTATGACAAGATCGATGCAAGGACGGTTCACTATGGAGATTAAGCCGATTCGCACCAACTCCGATTACGAGCGCGCGCTGCGGGAGATCGAACGCCTGTGGAACGCGAAGGTTGGAACCCCGAAAGGCGATCGGTTGGACGTACTCGCAACCCTGGTCGAGGACTACGAGCAGAAGCACTTTCCGGTCGACCCACCCGATCCGATCGAGGCGATTAGGTTCCGGCTTGAGCAGCAGGGACTCGATCCGCGCGCCTTAATCGGCGTGATCGGTGGCCGAAGCCGGGTCTACGAGGTGATGCATCGGAAGCGCGCGCTTTCGCTTGAGATGATCCGGCGCCTGCACGGGCGCTTCGGGATTCCCGCCGAGGTGCTGATTCGCCCCACCCGCGCCGGACGCCGCCGTGCCGCGTAGGCGTGCAAGCGGAATCGCGGCGTCAATCGTATCAATCAGAAATCTCACCTGATCCAAGCCCTGCGAAACCCGACTCGGGTCTCGCGCTTCGCTTCTTATCACCAACGAGAAGTCTGAAACCTCGATGAGGTGTCGGTGTTTCGTGACGCATGGAGGGATTTTTCCCCTCTATCGTTGGGATTTCTCCCGTGTATTCTTGGCAGCGACTGCGAACGTAACCCGCGATGGCTGAGCTGCGAATCGAAATAAGCGACGAGCGAATTCCGGGCGCCGCTCCCGTCAGCCCGCATTCGCAATTCGGTGCCGTAGCCGATGCACGTCCCGCCGATGCGAGCGTCATCACTCGGCCGATATTTGCGGACACCTCGTATGCCGCGATAGCTCCGAACATCGTGTCGCTCTGCGGCGAATGGCGCCGGCGCGCGATGCCCGAAGATCCGCCCGTCGCGCCGCTCGGGCCCGGCTTCGACGATTCCGACTGGGACCGCGTGATGGTGCCAGACAACTACGGACTCGAGCCCGCGCTCGCCGCGCACTTCGGCCCGGTCTTCTACCGATGCCGCCTCGCGCCGCTCGACGCGCCGCGATGCGTCCTCGAGTTCGACGCGGTCGACTACCTTGCCGACGTGTGGCTTGACGATCGCCACCTGGGCCGTCACGAAGGCTACTTCGCCCCTTTCGCGTTCAACGTGACGCATCTCGTGCGGCTGGGCTCGGTACTCACCGTGCGCGTGCAGGATCCGTTTGAGGACTGGGAGCCGGACAAGCCGTTCTTCCTTCACGCCAAGCGCGCCATTAAGGGGACGCTCAAGTATCACGACTCGCGCCCCGGCGGATTACCCGGCGTATCGACGCCCGGATGGACGCCGCGAATCGCACAATCGATGACCACCGGCGGAATCACTGGCAGCGTGCGCCTCCACGGCACCGGCGCGGCGCGAGTCGACGCCATTTTCATCACGCCGATCGACGCAGCAGACGGATTGATCCAGCTCGCTTTCGTGATCTCGAACAGCGGCGAAGACGAAATAGATGCGCTGCTCGGATTTTCAATCGCCGATCCCGACGGCGTCGAGCCGCGCGACGGATGGCTCAAGGTTCGGCTCCGTCCCGGCGCCAATCGAATCGACGCGCGGGTCAGGATTCTGAATCCCCGGCTATGGTGGCCCGCGTCGCATCGCGACCTGGG
>DATDGX010000012.1:0-5712 GCA_036521875.1 Binataceae bacterium (SeqCode) | reverse complement strand
AAGATGGAAGCGCAAACATGCCGAGGTTGCGAAGCTGCTCGCCGCCGATGACGTGCTGGTCGATTCGATGCGCGGCAGATCGTCCACCTGGACGCGGATCCGAATCAACCTGCGCCATGTGCCCGAAGAGTTACGGCCTCTCCAGGAAACCCCTGATCCTGATGACGACCCAACTCGCAAATGGCGCGAGATGCGCGCGTCGAAGAAAGACACTTGAGCGCGTGCCAGCTCAGATGTCTCCGGCAAAAATGGCTTTCAGCTCGTGCGGCGGAATGGCTTCAAGCTGCTCGTAGGTGCAATCGCGCGGCTTCTTGTCGGTTCGCCACCTCCGGAACTGCGCCATATGACGGAAGCGGGAGCCCTGCATATGTTCGTACGCGACTTCGACCACCAGTTCGGGTCTGAGCGGCTCCCACGATAGATCCTTACCATGGCTCCAACGGCTCTGGCCTCCCGGCATCCGATGCGTTGCGTCATTTGAAGTTGGCTCCGCCCACGACTTCCACGGATGATTGGCGAGAGCGTTGCGACGATAGGGAGCCAGAAATCTCACCAGTTCCTGGCGTTTAGTTTGCGTGAAGCTCGCGCACACACCGACGTGTTGCAGCGCGCCCGAATCGTCATACAGGCCGAGCAGAAGGGAGCCGATCGCGGTGCCGTCGCCTCCTTTGTACCATCGAAAGCCGGCCACCACGCAATCGCAGTCGCGCTCATGCTTGACCTTGAACATCACGCGCTTGTCAGGTTGATAGGTGCCGGAAATCGGCTTAGCCATAACCCCGTCGAGGCCCGCGCCTTCAAAGCGCCTGAACCAATCCGATGCGACACCTGGTTCACGCGTGGCCGGAGTCAGATGGATTGGCGGCATCGCGCTGGCCAGCAACGATTCGAGCTTTTCGCGCCGCCGTTCGAACGGTTCGCTCCGCCAATCGTGGTTCCCTTCGCACAGCAGGTCGAAAAAGACGATCGATGCCGGACTCTGCCCGGAAAGCAGTTTAACGCGCGAGGCAGCTGGATGAATCCGAAGCTGCAATTCCTCGAAGTCGAGCCCATCGTTCTTTGCGACAACGATTTCGCCGTCGAGAACGCATCGAGCGGGCAGCTGCGCGCCCAGCGGCTCGAGCAATTCGGGAAAGTATCGATTCAGCGATTTGGCATCGCGGCTCTGCATAAGGATTTCGTCCTGGTCGCGGAAGATCAACGCGCGGAACCCGTCCCACTTCGGTTCGAAGATCCATGTTTGGCCCGCAGGTAACTGGTCAATCCGCTTCGCGAGCATCGGAAGCATCGGCGGGTTCACGGGGAGATGCACGCTTCCAACGCTATTACCGTGACAAGAGCGATCCAATCCCGAAGACGCATCGAGATAATGCGTTGATCCGCGATTTCCGTATCCGCCGCTTACGATTTCAAACACTGCCGTATAGGCGGACAGCTTCTCTCGGCAAGAGCCAATGCCAGGCGAGGATGGACCGAGCAAAATGGTGCTCGGACAGGTTTGGCCGATTTCTGGCCACTAGTGCCGCCGGAGACGTTCGCTGGGTCCGTCCATGATCGCAAATCGCGCGCGCACGCGTGGATTTCGATCGATTCTCCGATGAGTACGATAACCGAGGGACTGAATGGTGGAGCGAACAGGATTTGAACTTTCAGCCCCGTTTCTCGTCTGTCAGACGACGTCCAATTGTTCCACTGTGCGACTTCGTGACGGGCTTAGTTTCATCGCAACCGAAGTCACTCGGAAGTCTGATGGAACGCGACGAAGAATGTCCTCCTCATAAGCAAATGGTGGTCCATTTCCCTAGAATACCTTAGTCGTGAGCGCCGGCCGGCGGTGCGCCCGTAGCCGAGTAGGTCGAAAAGCATGAGGTCTTGACAGGCGTCATAATTCGTAACATTAATTGTTACGTGAAACGAAACAGCCGCTTTTCTGTTGCCCTCCACGCGTTGATTCAGATGGCGGAAAGAAGCGGAGTGCCTGCGACGTCAGAAGCGTTGGCCGCCTGCCTCCTGACGAATCCGGTGGTAGTGCGCAGGACATTGGCCGGACTTCGCGCCGTCGGGCTGGTTCGTTCCGCGTCAGGTCATCGTGGCGGATGGATTCTGATGCGCGCCGCCGAAGCGATCACGTTGGCTGAGGTGTACGCGGCGCTAGGTGAATCGATGTTATCAGGAGCCGGCAAGGCAGAGAGCCCGGGATGCCTTGTTGAACAGGCTATATCGAGACTGATGGACGACTTTCGCAGGCAAGCAGAAGCGCTGCTAGTTGAACGGTTAGGAGAAAAAACGCTGGCCGATGTCGCCGCGGAGGTGAAGCGGCTCATGAAGAGGCAGAAGCTTCCGACGGTGCATGCGGCTTAACTTCCAGAAGCGCGCGATCGCGATAGGAGAACTTACCAATGATCGAGAAGTTCGATTTCGATCACAATCCTGCGGCCACAGAAAACTACGAACGAGGACCGCGCTGGTTCGTTCCAGGGTACGACGCTAGCCACGCGATGGCGGCAGTCCTGCTGCACGATCGCATCGGCGAGCAAGGCCACATCCTGGTGGTCGGCGCTGGCGGCGGAGTGGAGTTGTCAGTATTCGCCCGTGAATGCCCGGGCTGGAAATTCACCGCAGTCGATCCTTCCGCCGAGATGCTTCGGCAAGCAAGGGCCAAACTGGATAGCGTTGGTGCAGGGGATCGGGTGACGTGGGTCCAAGGCGAGGTGGAGAAATCACTGAAAGGCCCGTTCGATGCCGCAACTTCCTTCTTGGCATTGAACTTCGTCGATGTGGATAGGCGACTCGCGATCTTGCGCGACATTACATGCGCGATTGAAGAAAGACGCGCCGTTCCTGATTATCGATGGCTGCTCGGACAAGAGTTCCACGCGCTTTGACGATGACTTGCGGGTTTATGCAGCTTTCGCGCGGCACAACGGTGCGCCGCCGGATCTGGTGCAACGGGCCGTCGAGATGCAGCGCGATAGCCTTTACGGCGTGCTGCCCGAGCGCGAGGAAGCTCTGCTGTCGGAAGCCGGTTTCGTCGATGTGCGCCTGTTCTACGCTGGCTTATCGGTTTTCGGCTGGATCGCTCGAGGCTAAGGCATGATCGGGCGAGCGAACCGGCCGGACCCCCGCTCGCGCCCGTTCGAATTGGCTCGCGCAAAGCGGCGCTGACCAAAACTCGCGGGTTTAAACTCCCAGGCGTAAGGGCTCGCCGTTAAGAGAGCGGACACACCGGTCACGCCGCTAGCGCGGCGTGAGCAGCACCACGGGGATGTCGCGTTTCGTTCCGGCCTGGTACGTGTCGTAGTCGGGCCACTGCGCTGTCATGATCGGCCACACGCGCTTCTTTTCTTCGGCCGTCGCAGTCCGCGCTCGGACCGGAATCACTTTGTCCCACACCTGGATCTTCACATCGGGGTGGGCGAGCAGGTTTTTGTACCACCCAGGATCGTCGGGCGCGCCACCTTTCGAAGCGACAACCAGATAGTTGTTGCCATCGCGCCCGTAGATCAGCGGGAACTTTTTCGTCTCGCCAGATTTCCGCCCGATCGTGTGCAGCACCAGACAGCTGGTGTTGTTCCAATCGTGGCCAATCTTACCGCCGGTCGCCTCGTACCGGCGGACGTGCTCGTCTCCGAACAAGCTGTAGTCAGGCATGGCATAGGCTGCCACCTTGGCAGCCCTCACGCCACCCCGGCGAGTGCACCCGCGATCACCTTGGAGGTCGATCGCGCTCGTTGGTAAACCGGTGTTTCCTGCCCCAGGCGAATCTACGGCGATGATCCACGGACCTGGCAAAATCGCGCCTGGATAGGTTTTGCCCGATTCTGCCGATTTGCGCCGACCGAGGCGCTCTCCGGGTCCGCGCGCGATCGCGAATCGCGCGCACACGCGCCGATTTCGATCGATTCTCTGACATCTCCAAAAATCTGGAGACTGAAATGTGGAGCAGAAGGGATTTGAACCCTCGACCCCCACGTTGCGAACGTGGTGCTCTCCCAGCTGAGCTACTGCCCCATCCGGCTGGTGTGAGGAGATATTATTGCTGGAGAATCGACTTCAGCAAAGCCCGCAATTTATCGCCAAGCTCCGGGCGTTTCAAGCCGAAACCAACCTGCGCCGTGATGAACCCGACCCGATCGCCGAGATCATAACGCGTACCCTCGAACTCGTAGCCGTAAACCTTGCGCC
Source organism: Binataceae bacterium (SeqCode) (assembly GCA_036521875.1). GTDB lineage: Bacteria > Desulfobacterota > Binatia > Binatales > Binataceae > DATDGX01. The sequence continues at coordinate 1,527 of DATDGX010000012.1, read as the reverse complement.
GCTTCGCGAGCGCCATCAACGCGTCGGTGAGTTGGATTTCGCCGCCAGCTCCCGGCTTGCCCTCGGCGAGCAGGGCGAAGATGTCGGGCGTGAGCACGTAGCGGCCCATGATCGCGAGATCGCTCGGCGCTTTGTCCAGAGCCGGCTTCTCGACCATCCCGAGCAGCTCGAAAAGGCGCGGGGTGTCGGCCGGCTTGGCATCGACGATTCCATACTTGGGAATTTCGCTGCGCGCGACCCGCAGCAGCGCCACCACCGGCGCGTCGGCGCGCTCCGCTTCGTCGAGCAACTGCCGCAGGCACGGACGCGAAGAATCGAAGATGTCGTCGGGAAGCATCACGGCGAACGGTTCGTCGCCAACCGCGTCGCGCACCTGGAGCACCGCATGTCCGAGGCCGAGCGGGCGACGCTGCTCGACGGCGGAAATCTTCGCGAGCCGATTGGTTCGCCGGATCATTTCCAGGAGGTCGTGCTTGCCGCGCTCCTCGAGGTGCCGCTCGAGATCCGCGGCGGGCTCGAAATGCTCCAGCACCGTCGTGCGTTCCGGGCTGACGACGATGATTATCTCCTCGATTCCGGAGGCGACCGCTTCTTCGACGACGACCTGGATCGCGGGCGTGTCGACCACCGGCAAAATTTCCTTGGGGATGACCTTGGAGGCGGGCAGCATGCGCGTGCCCATCCCGGCCGCCAGTACGACCGCCTTGCGGACTTTCATGTGTGACGAATCCTGGCGGCCTGCGCGCTCAGCTCTTATGCTCGCGCGCTTCCTGTGCGGATTTACAACCGATGCATAGGGTGGTGACGGGGCGCGCCTTGAGCCGCTCGATACCAATCTCTCCGCCGCACTCCTCGCAGCGGCCGTAACTGCCGTCGTCGATGCGCGCAAAGGCCTCGTCGATCTTGCTCAGCAATTTGCGTTCCCGATCGCGCATCCGGAGCAGGAAATTGCGGTCGGATTCGAGCGCGGCGCGATCGGTGGGATCGGCGTAGGCTTCTTCCGACTCGCTGTTCATCGTGCCCAGCGCGCGCTCCGCCTCTACGAGGATTTCGCGTTTGCGACCTTCGAGCAGTTTGCGGAAGAGCTTGAGGTCTCTGTGCCTCATGCTTGATTGTTTCGGCGGCAGCCGAGTTTTCGATTCTATCCGCGCCCTGCTAGCATGTAAAGCTTGAACCATGAAACAGGCCTATCTCGACGCGTTCTCCGGGCTCTCCGGCGACATGCTGGTGGGCGCGCTCATCGACTGCGGAGCCGATTTCAACGAGTTTGAACGCGCGATCGGATCGATCGCGCTCAGCGGCTATCGGCTTTCGAGCAAGCTCAAGGTCGTCAGCGGAATCTCCGCGGTAAAGTTCGACGTCGAAGTTCTCGAGCAGCAGCCTGAGCGCCATCTCGGCGAGATAACCAAGATGATCGCGGGCGCCGCCGCGCTCGCCGACCCGGTCAAGCGGCGCGCGATCGCGATCTTCGAAGTGCTCGCCGAAGCCGAGGCGAAGATTCACCACACCACTCCCGAGCACGTGCAT
>DATDGX010000011.1:0-16144 GCA_036521875.1 Binataceae bacterium (SeqCode) | reverse complement strand
GATCGATTCGGCGCTCACGATCGGCGCGATCGCATCGTAGAAGTAGAGATTGCGCGGACCGATCAGGCGGTTGAGCGCGTCGCCGAGCGCGGGACTGGTGAGCGGGCCGCTCGCGATTATGCTGAGACCGGCGGGAATCGCGGCGGCTTCCTCGCGGACAATTTCGACCATCGGATGTTTCGTGAGCGCGTCGGTTATCGTGCGCGAGAACTCGTCGCGATCGACCGCGAGCGCCGAACCGGCCGGCACGCGCGCGCCATTTGCCGCCGCAATGACGATCGAGCCGAGCCGGCGCATCTCCTCCTTCAACACTCCGACCGCGGTCTCCATCGAGGCGTTGCGGAGCGAGTTGGAGCAGACCAGCTCGGCGAAGCCTGCCGTCTGATGCGCCTCGGTCATCCGCACCGGACGCATCTCGACCAGCCGCACGCGCACGCCGCGGCGCGCGAGCTGCCATGCCGCCTCGCTGCCGGCGAGGCCGGCGCCAACTACGGTTACGAATGTTTCAGCCATCAGGAGTTGCCGGATCGACGTCGGCGGCAGACGGTGATCGTGGCGCGTTTGGCGGTCGCTGTAAACGGAGGGAACCTGCTCACGCGGCGAGTGGTTGAGAGTGTCGATCTGAAGCAGGGTCGTTCGACTATAGTATGCAAACCCAAATTTCACGCCACGGAGGCGACCATGCAGTACATGCTCCTTATCTACGAAAGCGAAGCGGACGCGAAGAAGCGCAGCGATGCCGAGAATCAAGAGGTCTTTCAGGGCTTCATGCAGTTCAGCGAGGATCTCAGCAAGTCCGGCAAGATGCAAAGTGGAGACGCGCTCCAGCCAAGCTCGACCGCGACCAGCGTGCGGGTCCGCAACGGCAAGACGATGGTGACCGACGGGCCGTTCGCCGAGACCAAAGAGCAGCTCGGCGGTTACTACACGGTGGAGGCCAAAGACCTGGACGAGGCTATCGCGATCGCGGCGCGGATTCCTTCAGTGCGCTTCGGATGTATCGAGGTACGGCCGGTAATGAAGTTTAATTAGGAAGCGGCTGCAGTTCGCGGCGCGAGGGCACTTGTGCGCTTCGGATCTCCTGCGCTTGTACGCATCTGCCCAGCCACGCTAGTTACAGGAAATATTTAGCCGGCTGGAGGAATCGCAATGCTGAAGATTTACGGCACGTCAATGTCGCGCGCGGCCCGCTCGCTGTGGGCGGCGGAAGAGCTCGGAGTCCCGTACGAGCATGTTGCCCGGCCGGTCGCCGAAACGCGCAACCCGGAACATCTCAAGCTCAACCCCAACGGGCATGTCCCCGTGATCGATGACGACGGGACGGTCCTCTGGGAGTCGATGGCGATCAACCTTTACCTCGCCGAGAAGTACGGGAAGAGCCCGATGTGGCCCGCCTCAGTCGCGGACCATGGGAGGGCGTATCAGTGGAGCTTGTTCGCGATGACCGAGGTTGAGCCGCCGCTGGTCACGATGCTGCGCAATCGCATGGCCCCGGCGGAGCAGCGCGACGAGGCGGCGGGCAAGAACGCGGCGGAAGCGGTAAAGGCGCCGCTGGCGGTTCTCGACGCTCATCTGAAGGGCCGCGACTATATGCTGGGCAAGGATTTTACGATTGCCGACTTGAACGTCGCATCGGTGATGAGCTTCGCGATGTTTGTGCGGCTCGACCTCGCGCCATATCCGGTGGCGCAGGCGTGGCTGCAGAAATGCCTCGGGCGGCCCGCGAACCAGAAAGTACGCGCGCTCAAATAATCCCCGCGCGCGCCGCCGCTCGAAAAGAGCAATGGCCCGAACGCCGCCCGGTGAGATAGCCTCTTGCCGGGCGGCGCGATGAGCGGAACCAGTATCGAGGAATTCTACCGCGAGGATTTCGGCCGCATCCTCGCGAGCATGATTCGTTCCTGCGGCGGCGATTTCGATCTCGCCGAAGAGGCGCTCCAGGATGCGTTCGCGGCGGCGCTGGTGCAGTGGCCGCGCGAAGGGACGCCCGCCAGCCCGCGCGCCTGGATCTTGAGCGTCGCGCGCAACAAGGCAATCGACAAAATCCGCCGCGAAAGCCGCTTCGATGCTCGCCGCGGCGAGCTGGCCTTTATCGCGGAGCTGGAGTCACAGGATCCCGCAATCGAAGACGCGGACCAAATCGTGCCCGACGAGCGGCTGCGGCTGATCTTCACCTGCTGCCATCCTGCGCTCGCCGACGAGGCGAAAGTTGCTCTCTCGCTGCGGACTTTGTGCGGCCTGACGACCGAGGAAATCGCGCGCGCGTTCCTGATCCCGGCGCCGACGATGGCGCAACGGCTGGTCCGCGCCAAGCGCAAAATCGCCGCCGCGAAAATCCCCTACCAGGTGCCTGGCGACGAGATCCTCGAGGAGCGCCTCGAAGCCGCGACGGCGGTGGTGTACCTGGTTTTCAACGAGGGTTACAGCGCGAGCTTCGGAGCGTCGGTGATGCGCACCGACCTGTGCGTCGAGGCGATTCGCCTCGGGCGCCTGCTATTCGAGCTGATGCCCGCGCGCGCGGAGGCGCAAGGGCTGCTCGCGATGATGCTGCTCCACGACGCGCGCCGCCCCGCGCGCGCCCGCGTCGACGGCGAGATCATCCTGCTCGAAGAACAGGACCGCTCGCGATGGGACCGCGCGCAAATCGCCGAAGGCAATTCCCTCGCCGCCGCCGCGATGCGCTCGCTGCCAGCCGGGCCATACGTTTTGCAAGCCGCGATCGCGGCAGAGCATGCGCGCGCCACCGTCGCGGCAGACACGGACTGGAAGCGCATCGCGGTGCTGTATGCGATGCTGCTCGCGGTGCGGCCCTCGCCGGTGGTCGAGCTCAACCGCGCGGTCGCGGTCGCGATGGCCGACGGCCCCGAGGCCGGACTTGCTGATCGAGGCGATCGAAGCGCGCGGCGATCTCGACGGCTATCACTTCCTATGGGCGGCGCGCGCCGATCTGCTGCGCCGGCTCGGCCGGCGGGCCGAAGCCGCATCCGCGTACGAAAGGGCGCTCGCACTCGCCGGCAGCGAGCCCGAGCGCCGCTTTCTCAAAAGACGCCTCGCCGAGGCCGCCGGCTAAGTTGATGCGCCGGCGATTTGAGGAGCGAGCGCGAGCAGCGTCTCGTCGCCATTTCGCGCCGCCAGAAGCGAAAGCCCGAGCGGGCATCCATCGCTCTCGGCTATCGGGAGCGAGAGTTGCGGGAGCCCGGCCAGGCCGGCGGTGCAGGCGAGCGAGAACAGCGCGTCGCGATACGAGTTGCCGATCGAAAGATCATTTCGCGGCGGCGCGATGTTGGGCGTGGTCGGGACGCACAGAATTGCGGCGTCGCGGACCAGAACATCAATCGCGCCGCGAATCCGTTCACGCTCGCGCGAAGCGGCCTCGAAATCCGAGTGTGTTGTCCGCGCGGCGATCGCAAAGCGCTCCCGTATCGTGTCGCTGAAGTTTGGTTTCACGCGCTCGATCCATTCGCGATGCGATTGCCACGCGCTGTAGTTCTGAATCGCCCGATAGACTTCAACCCATCGCGAGAGCCCGGCGGAGCTGAGCGTGATGTGTTCGACGGAGGGGAAAAGCCGCTCCACCACGGTAAGAGCGCCATTCAGTGCGGCGCGGACCGCGCCGCGCGCGACCGCGAAGGCGTCGTCGACAACGAGCAGCCGCGACGGCGGTGCCGGAGCGGTCGCCGCGCCGAGCAGAACAGTGCCGACGCGGGCAAGCGTCGCGGCGTCGCGCGCGAACCATCCCACTGTGTCCGCGCTCGGCACGTGCGGGATCAATCCGGCAGTCGATATTCTGCCGTGCGTCGGGCGAATCCCAAACAACCCGCAGTAGCTGGCCGGGACGCGTACCGAGCCTCCCGTGTCGCTGCCGATCGCGAAGTCGACCAAGCCGCCCGCCACTGCCGCGGCGGAGCCGCTCGAGGAGCCGCCGGGCATCCGCTCCGGCGCGCACGGATTGATCGGCGTTCCGAAGTGAGCGTTCTCGCCCGAGACGCTGAACGCCATCTCGTCCATGATTGTCTTGCCGGCGAGCGACGCGCCTCCGTTGAGGAGCATCCGAATTGCGGGCGCGGTCGCGCGGGCGGCCTGATGGGTGCGCAGCCAGTCGGGGTTTCCCGCGCAACAGACCAATCCCTCGACGTCGAAGTTGTCCTTGGCGGCGAAGCTCAATCCCGCGAGCGGTCCGCGTCCGCTCGCGAGAATCGAGACGTCGACATGCGCACAGAACGCGCCAAACCGATCACGCACGTGGCCGACCTTTCATTTTGTTCGCCGGGAGGCATCCAGTGTTCGCGCGCTGCGACGCCGTGTCAACGAGCAGTCCCGTCGCGGGGCCGTGGATTGAATTTGCGGCCAGTGGTTGATTTAAGTCTGGTACACAGCGCAGTCCCCGCCGCACGGCGGGCGCCCGTGCTAAGCCGGAGCGTTAGATGAACGAGCAAGTCACCCGTCAAATCCTCTGGAACGTGCCCGTCGCATTCGTCGTGATCATGTACGGCCTGCTGGTGTTCCTGCTCGCGGGCTTCGTGGTGGCGGGACTCCGCTGGTACCGGCTGGTGAGCCTGGGCGTAGCCGAAAATCGTTTCGATCAACTGCTCCGCCGCCTCACGCTTTCGCTGCGCGACTCGTTTGGACAGGGCACCGTGGTCCGCGAGTCGTGGGGCTGGATGCATTACTCGTTCTACGTCGCGTTCGTGGGACTCTTCATCGGCACCACGATCGTGCTGATCAACAGCGACCTGCGCGACGTGCTCGGACTGTTCGGCGTGCCGCTCTACTTTTACTACGGCGATTTCTACCTTTACTTCAAAGCCGCGATGGACACTTTTTTCCTGCTGCTGATTGGCGGCGTGCTCGCGGAAGGCGCGCGGCGGAGCCTGCGCAGGCCCACGCTACTCAACCTGCCGCCGGCTCCCAAGCAGCAGGACAACCTCGAGAACCGGCTCGGCTACTGGTTCCCGATGACTATGATGGTGCTGGTCGCGATTACCGGCCTGATGCTCGAAGGGGCGCGGATCAACGCGAGCCATCCGGCATTCACGGAGTGGGCGTACGCGGGCCGCACGATCGGACGTATCGAGGGCGGCCTCGGCGCCGGCGCGGGGTTCCATCGCTGGCTGTGGCTGGTGCATGTACTGCTCGTATACGCGCTGCTGTTTTGTTTCCCGTTCACGAAACTTCGCCATCTGCTTATCAGCCCGGTGAATTTGTTCTTTCGCACCTTGAAGCCGCGTGGACGGCTCACGCCGATCAAGGACTTCGAGACCGCGGAGACCTTCGGCGTCTCGCAGGTCGAGCAATACACCTGGAAGCAATTGCTCGACATGGCGTCGTGCCTCGAATGCGGCCGCTGCACGATCAACTGCCCGACCGTGCAAACCGGCAAGACGCTGAATCCGAAATTCCTGGTGATGGAGCAGCGCGATCATCTGCTCGAAAAAGCCCCGATGCTCCTCGCCGCCAGAGCCGCGTCGAATAGTCACAACGGCAGTGGCGCAGAAGCTGAAGCGCCGATGCCGCCCGCATGGTCAGGTCCCGACATGATCACGCAGGTCGCGACCGAGGAAGCGGTGTGGGGATGCACTACCTGCGGATGGTGCGAGGAGGGCTGTCCGGTCGGCATCGAGCACATCCAGCGTATCGTCGACATGCGCCGCTACGACGTGCTGATGGAGAGCAGGTTTCCGGCCGAGGCGACCAGCGCATTCAAGGGCATCGAGAACCAGGGAAATCCGTGGGGACTCGCGCAGGAGAAGCGCGCCGATTGGGCCACCGGACTCGGGATTCCCGAAATGGCGGAGGTCGCGGACGCCGGCGATATCGACGTGCTGTACTGGGTCGGATGCGCGGGCTCCTACGACGAGCGCAATCAGAAAGTGAGCCGCGCGTTCTCGTCGCTGATGAAACAGGCGGGCGTGCGCTTCGCGATTCTGGGACGCGAGGAGTCGTGCACCGGCGACCCGGCGCGCCGCCTCGGCAACGAGTACCTCTACGCGACCGTCGCGGCGCAAAACGTCGAGACGCTGAACCGCTACAAGCCGCGGCGCATCGTCACGCAATGCCCGCATTGTTTCCATAACCTGAAAAACGAGTACCCGGATTTCGGCGGCAGCTACAGCGTGATGCACGAAGCAGAGTTTATCGACGAGCTGATCAAGGCGGGCCGCCTGAAGCCGCACGAACCGATCAACGAACGCATCACCTACCACGACCCCTGCTACATGGCGCGGCACAATCGCAAGTGGGACGGGGCGCGTCGCGCGCTCGGCGCGATTCCGGAGGCGGAAATCGTCGACGTCGATCAATCGAAGGCGCGCACCTTCTGCTGCGGCGCGGGCGGCGGATGCTTCTGGAAAGAGGAGCACGAGGGCACCCGCATCAACCAGAAGCGCTTCGACCAGCTGAACGAGGCGAAGCCGGAATGCATAGCAGTCGGATGCCCCTTCTGCATGACCATGATCGAAGACGCGGTGAAGTCACGCTCGTTGGAAGAAACGATGCGCGTGCGCGATCTCAGCGAGCTGCTCGCGGAAGCAACCGGCGCGAACACGAGCAGCGCAAGTACGAAGTAGATGCGAGCTCACGAAGAAAAAGCCCTCCCGGCGCTGCATCCGAGCAATCATGGATTCGCGTGGACGCCGGTGCGCGGACCATTTCGCATCATCAACGAGGAGCAGGCGCGATCATTCAACGAGCGCGGATTCTTCGTGCTCGAAGACGCGCTCGACAGCGCGACGGTCGCACGCGTGATCGCGGCGATCGATCCCTTCGAGGCCAGGACCGAGGAGTTCCTGCGCTCGCGGCCCGGTGGCCGGATGATGATTTCCGAAGCCGATGGAATCAGCTTCACCGTCCATCTGGTCAAACGCTCGGCCGTGCTGCGTGAGCTATCGGCCAGTCCGCTGTTCGCGGATCTCTGCCACGATCTGATCGGCCCCGACGTGCGCCTCTACTGGGATCAGGCAGTGTATAAAAAGCCCGAGTATCCGAAACCGTTTCCGTGGCATCAGGACAACGGCTACACCTACATCGAGCCGCAGGCTTATCTCACCTGCTGGATCGCGCTCAGCGACGCAACCACCGAAAACGGATGTCCGTGGGTGGTTCCGGGCGGGCATCTGCGCGGCACGCTCGCGCATCGGCTGAGCGAGCTCGGCTACGTATGCCGCGAGGAGGACGGCCCCGAGGCGATCGCAACTCCGGTGCGCGCGGGAAGTATCGTGGTGTTCTCCTCCCTGATGCCGCATCGGACCGGGCCGAATGTGACCAAGGGAGTGCGCAAGACCTACATTTTGCAGTACGCGCCCGGGGGCGCGATCGTCGCGGCGACCGGAGCGCCGTGCAACGAGCCGACGCGCCAGTATCTGATTCTGAAAGACGACCGGCGGGTTCCACCGCCGCCATTTACTTCGGATCTGAAAGATACGAAGCGCGCCGAAGATTGATCGCGGCCAGGCCCGACCGTACGTGTCGCGTGCGCGGCGCACACGCTGGCGCGGGGCGCCGTTACTTCTTCAAATCCGACAGGAACTCGAAGATCGCAGCGTTGACCTCGGCGGGTTTTTCCTGCTGCGTCCAATGCCCCGAACCCTTGACCAGCACGGTCTTGCGCAAGTTCGGCACCCACTCTTTCATCCCCTCGGCCATCTCCGGCCGCAGCACCGGATCGAGCTCGGCGGTGATCATCAGCGCCGGCTGATCGACGCGCTGCTCCTGGCCGGCGCTCTCTTCCCAGTTGCGATCGATGTTGCGATACCAATTGAGGCCGCCGCGGAAGCCGGTCTTCTTGAACGCACGCACGAACACGTCGAAGTCCTCGTCACTCAAAAATTTGCCATGCGGATTATCCGCGAAACGCTCGAGCAGACCACCTCCCGCGGGACCGAAGACGCCAGGCGGCGCCTTGCGCAGTTCTTCCGGAGCGAAATTGGCGGGATCCTGATAGAAGCCGCGCAGCGAGCGGGCGACGTCGCGCTCGAGCTCCGCCTCGGCTACGCCTGGCTGCTGAAAATATAAGACGTAGTGAAAGTTGCCGGCAGCCATCGCGCGCATCAGCTCGGTGGGCCGCATCGGTGCGCGCGCCAGGAACGGAGTGTTGACGCCGATCACACGCTCGATGCTATCGGGAGCCATCATGGCGGCATTCCATGCCACGAACCCGCCCCAATCGTGACCGATGATCGTGCAGCGGCCAATTCCAAGCGCGTCGAGCATCCCGATGATATCGCCCACGATCTTTTTCTGCGTGTATGCCTCGATCGGCTCGGGGCGATCGGTATCGCCGTAGCCGCGCTGGTCGGGCGCGATCGCGCGGAAGCCCGCGTCGGCGAGCGCGCGGAGCTGATGCCGCCACGAGTACCACAGCTCCGGAAACCCGTGGCACATGACCACCGGATAGCCCTCGCCGGCCTCCGCCACGTGCATCTTGATGCCGTTAGTCTTGACGAACCGATGCTTGATGTCGCTCATGGCTCCCGATTCTGCGGCAATCCACGAACGGAAGCCAGCGCGACGCGCCGCTTGGGAATTCATTTGACAATTTCGCGCCAGCGGACTTATCCTCAGTTCTTCCCACAACATAAGAAGCCCTCGAAGAACGAAACCGGGCGGAGGATCTCGATGAATCGCGAATTTGAATTCAAACAACTGATGCGTGCGTTCAGAAACGGAATCATTTCGGAGACGCTCTTTGAGACCGAGATGAAGGCGCTCGAAAATGGCGGCGCGATGTCGAACGGGCGTTCGAGCGGCAGCTTCGAGGCGTTTGGCCGCAGCTACACGTCCGAGCGCGCCGCGATCATAAGCTTCCTCGACAAGGTCCGCGCCGGCGAGGCCAACGGCGGCGAGGCGTTCTCGGCGTGGGAGAAAGTCTGCACCACCGATTGCATCCGCACCGGCCTGCGCGTGATCGCGGAGCGCGAGTCGTATCACGCGCGCGTCTTCGCGCATCGCCTGCACGAGCTCGGCGGCGAGAGTCGCGAGACCACTTCCGAGGAGGGCCGCAAGTTCACCGCCTTCCTCGGCGATGCGAAAATTCCCGACAACGAGAAGCTGCTCAAGCTGACTGCGCTCTTCAAGGCTCCCGAGCAGGCGGTTCAGCCGATTTGCGATTTCGTGGCGCTGATCAAAGAAGACATGGGTACCAAGGAGGCGCTGCGGCTGTTCTCGGAGGACGAGCTGTCCACCACCAAATGGATCTTCGAGTCCTGTTCCGCGCTGAACGCTCCGGCCAGCGGCGCATCGAAGTCCGCCAACGGCGCCGCGAAGTCTATGTCTATGTAACTCGAAGCAGTTCTCGCGCGATTCGCGCGGATATATCGAGCGGGGCCGCACTGGGCCCCGCTTTTTTTCGCCAGGCGGGCGCAATCTCAACTTGTATAGATCCGCTTGCTGCCGCGCGGGCGCGTGCGATAGCGGCGATGAATCCACAGCCACTGCTCCGGATACTTGCGCACCGCGGCTTCGACCGCCTGCTGATAGCGGCGCGTATTCTCGATCACGTCGGCGTCCTTGTCCGCCGTTTGCTGCCGCTCGATCACGGGCGAAATCTCGATCACGTGGCTGCGCCCGTCCGGCTGGCGCACGATGAACACCGGCAGCACCGGCGCTCCCGAGATCATCGCGAGCCGATCGAATGCGCTCGGCGTCGCCGCCAGCTCTCCGAAGAACGGCACCCAAATCGCCTCCGAGCGCTTGGCATTCTGATCGAATGGAATTCCGATCGCGAAGCCGCGCCGGAGCGTCCGCAGCATCTCGCGCGCCGCCTTGTGCTTGCGGATGATCTGCACGCCCACCCGTTCGCGCACGAATGTCACCAGCGCATCGCCGGCCAGAAAACGCTGCGTATGATGCACCAGTGCGGTCGGATGGCCATGCATCGCGTGCCCGATCGGCAGCAGCTCGAAATTCCCGATATGCGCCGCCAGCGCCAGCACTCCGCGCCCGGGGTGCCTGCGCTCCGCCTCGTCGAGGTACTCGATCCCCGAATAGCCGACGCGGTTTTTCAAGCGCCGATAAAAAAATCCTCCCAGCCGGACCCACTCCGCTGCCGATCTGCCGAGATTCAGGTACGAGGCGCGCAGGATTCGCGCGCGTTCCGCTTGGCTGCGTTCGGGAAATGCGATCTCGAGATTGCGCATCCCGACTTTCACGTGACCGCGATCCAGATGATAGACGAGCCAGCCGCCCGCCACGCCGAGCGGATACAGGACGAAGTCGGGGATCAAACTCACGCCATGCAGGGCGCCAGTCAGGATCCAGTAGATCAGCCGATCCTTCCCTCCGAGCTCGATCTGCGACGATTGGAATTTGTGGTTACTGTCCAAAATTATTAATTACGAGGCTTCCGATAGCGAGCGAAGGGGTATCGTCGCAAAGTTCGCGCGGCCGCGTCGAAGTCGTCCCAGCGACAGCTTCAGCTCACAGAATGATTTTGAAGCGCGGACGGCCAATCCTGCGGAACGTTATCCGATAGAGATTCGTCGTTCCCATGCTGAAGCCGGCAATCGACCAGCGAAAATATTTGTCGAACCGCTGGACCGTCTCTTCCCCGACCAGGCTTACCGCGGCGGCGCGGTTGGCTTTCAATCGTGCGCGGAATTCGCGGTTGGTCCGCCGGTAGTCGGCTCGATCGTTTCTCACCGAAATGATTTCGAACAATCCTTCCGCCGCATCGGCGATTTCTCCCAGGCGCGGCAGATCGCTCTCCGGGAAGATGTGCTCGGAAACAAATTGCCCCTCGAGTCCTCTGTCGGTCGCTCCCAGCCCGATGGTCTGCAGCGACATCCATCCGCCCGGCTTCAGCCAGTGATACGAGCGTTCGAAGAAGTCGCGATAGCCGCCGACTCGCACGATTCGGCTGGAGGGCCGCGCAAAATGCTCGAACGCGCCGATCGAAATAATCGCATCGTACGGCGCTACCGGTACATGGTCCGACCAGCTTTCGACGCGAACCTCTACGCCCGGCAGGCGCAGTGCGCGGATGTATTCCGCCTGGTTCTCGCTCAGCGTGAGCCCGACCGCGAGCTTCACCTGATGCAGCTTCACCAGCCGCTTCTGCAGCGCGCCCCAGCCGCATCCGATATCGAGTACGCGGTCTGCGCCATCCGCACGCGCCTGCTGAATGTGGTACTCGAGTTTCCGGAGCTGGGCTTTTTCGAGCGACTCGGACTCGTCCTCGAACATCGCGCACGAGTAACAGCACTCCGGGTCGAGAAATAATTTGAAGAACTCGTTGCCGATATCGTAGTGAAACGAAATCGCCGCCTTCGACGCGCCGGGGTTCGCGGTCTTCGCTTCACTCAGCGGAACTTCGTTACTCACGGCGAACTCCCATGCTCGAGCGGTCGCGGCTCAGCTCTGTTCAATGCGCCGCGGACGGTGAGGCCGAAGCCGCTCCTTGCGCCGCCGGCGGCGGGGCCGACGCGGACCCCTGCGCCGCGGGTGCCGGCGTCAATGACCCGCCAGCCATCGACGGTATCTCCTTCTTCGTATAGTCCTTCGGAACTTCGAAAGTATCCGCGCTGAGCTTCTGTTCGACGACCTTCGTCACCAGGGTTTTGATCACGGTGGGCGGCCGGTTCGCCACCATCTTCTGGAACTGCGCGGTCTGTTCCGCGGTCATTCCGGGAATCGAAACATTGCCCATCTTCATCGTCGAATCGGATTCGAGCGGGATGCCGTCGGGGATCGCTCCGCCCATTTCCATATTGGTGCCTTTGACCTTCTCGCGCATCAGCTTTTCATACGCGGCAAACTCGGCCGCGCCGGGAGCATCGGTGGAGAAGCATTCGGTCACCGTGTAGTCGCCGCGCATCACGTGACCGGCGCCGGTGTATTCCGTGCACTTGTAGCCCGCCACGGTGCGAGTCTTGCCGGTCTTTTTGAAGTTCACTGCCGAGTTCGCGCTGGCCGCCAGCGTGGTTGCCTTGCCGGCGGGGAAGTTGAATTGGAAGTAATTCTTCGCCGCGGGATTGAGCACGTACATCGTGGACTTGTCAGCGTCGATGATCGTGGTGGTCTTCTCGCCGACCATCTTCTGCTTGCCGTCCTGGACCATCACCGTCTGCTCGGTCGGTCCGGCCGCGTTTGCCGCGCTGGTGAGCCCGCCGCTCTTGTTGATTTGCTGGGTGATTACCACGCCGGCTATCGCGGGAGCCGATAGCAGCGCGAAAGTGAGCGCGCTGCCGAGCAGCGCGGTAAATTTTTTCATAGCGATTGTTCTCCTTGTGCCTGCCGAATTTCCAGAATCTCTCCCGCCTTGGGCGCGGGAGCTTGCAGCCCGGGCGCGGCGGCTGCGGCGACGCCGATGCCACCGCGCTCAATCGCGCGATGTATCATCAGCGCGACCAGCCCGAACATTACCCATACCATTTCTTTGATTCGGCGCAGGAACCCGACCGCGAAGCCTGCGCCCGGCGGATATCCAAGCAACCCGAGGATCAAGGCCTTGCCGCCCTCCTGGCTGACCAGCTTGGCGGGAATCAGAAATGTCGCACGCTCGATCAGCAGGCCGAGCGCCTCGACCAATATTGCGACGCGGACCGTCGCCGGCTGATGCAGCAGGCGCAGCAGGATATAGATTTCGATCGGTCCGAGGCTCCACGCGACCAGGAAGCACAGGCACGAGAGGATCAAGCGTCCACGATGCCGCCTGTAGAAGTCGAGCAGAATTGCGTCCGCTTCGTCGGCGGACTCACCGAGTTCGCTGGTGTCGAAGCGCGACAGGTCGAGCTTGGCAGCGAAGCGCCATAAATGACGGAATGGACGCTTCATCTGCACGAACAAGAACCCGCATAGCATCGCCGCCGCGATCAGGAACCCTGCCACGATCGGCCAGAGCAGCCCGGCCGCGGCTGGAATCAGTCCCGAGGCCAACACCAGCGCAAGAGTGATGAAGGTGATCTGGCCGATTCCCTCGGCAAGCGCTGAAACGGCCACGGTCGCCAGTCCCACCGGCATGCGCAGCTTGCGCCGCACCATCAGCGCCATCACGAACTGCCCGCCGAGCTGCGCCGAGGGGGTCGTATAGTCGATCGCCTCGCCGCCGATTCGCGCCGCGTATAGTTCGAAGAAGCTCAAGGAGGGCGGATAGTGCTCGATAGTAACGCGCCATCCGACGGCGTTCGCGGCCCGCGCGATGGCCTCCAGCGCGATCGTCACCGCGAGCCCCCATCCGGCGAGACGCAGGTAGCCAAGGGTCTCGCGGAAGCCGAAATGCGTCAAAAACCATGCGTAAAAGGCGAGCGCAAGTATGATGAAGATGGTTTCGACGCGGCGCATTGGGCAGCCCCACCGAAACCAGGTCCGGCGGCGTGGAGCATTGTTTCAGCCAGCCCCCACATGTGCAACCGGCTGGACACGCGCCCTTAACGGATCGTAAGGCAACCGGGGCCAGCCCCAGCTTACCGGCGACAACGGAGCCGGCTCCGCTGTCGCCCGCAAAATAAAGTCTGTACCCTGAGTTCTGAGAGCGCGAAGCGCGCATCTTCGCCTAAAGGGAAGCCTGAAACCTGAAACCTCCACGCGGTTTCAGTATCAGAGGCGGCCGAATGGGACTTCGGCACCTTCGGTCAGAGCTAGCGCGAACTAGCTCTTTTCGCCGGTGACAACGGAGCCGGCTTCTTTTCCGTCCCTGGGCGCACGGGCTGGCCCCTGCCGCCGGAACGTCCAGAATCTGACGCCGCTTGACCCGGCTTCTTCCCCGTTGACGATCAGTTCGAAGCCCTGCTTCACGTAGAACGCGACGTTGCGATGGTTTTCGGTTTCGAGATAGCACGCGACCTGCGCGGCATCGGCGCGCTGGAGCACTGGCCGCATCAATGCGCCGCCGAGTCCGCGCCGCTGATGCGCCGGCTCCACGCCGATCAGGAACAGGTACCAGCAGGGCGCGGTCATATCGCGCTCGCGCGCCTGCCATTCGCGTCCGACCACTTCGCGATAGCGCTGATACGCGCCGTCCCCGATGATCGCCGCAATCTGATGCATTCCCGACGCCTCGATATTCTCGCGCGTCCACTTGGCATTGGGAGGCAGCCACACCGCGACGCCTTCGAGCGCTTCGGCGGTCGCGTGCACCTCGCCGGCGAGATGTCCGAACCGGATCATCCTCGCGTACACTTCCGGCAGCAGCCGCGCGCGTTCCGCGGCGTCGGGGATGGCGTAAGTCATGAGCGGATCGTCGTGGAACGCGCGCGCGAGCACCGCGCCCGCGGCGCCGATTCGCGCATCATCAAGTCGTACGATTTCCGCACCCACGCCGGCATCTTCGCACACAGCGCGCCAGCAGAATATCTCGGCAGGGGCTGACCCCTGCACCCACCAGCACACAAGAAGCCGGCTCCGCTGTCACCGGCGGGAGCTACGGATGCTGCCGTGGAAGCTGCGCGGCCGCTAAGCGCCGTTACAATGTTAGAAGTGAAAAAAATTTCTGCATAGGCCGCGAACAGAGAGAAACCACAGTCGTGCCGGTAAGCCGACAAAACAAGCGTCGTCATCCTGATAGGCTGTGAGTCTTCAAAAAGAAAATGAATTTGGCCTGGAGCGCTGCTCGGAACGCCACCAGAACCACTGTCATCCGGTTGGACCGCCAAAAGAGGGGGTCATCCTGAGCGAAGGCTGCCGGAGTCGAAGGATCGCAGCCGTTGCTGCGATGCCAAGCCGTGCCCAGGACGTGCAGCCGAGCGGTCAGCCCCTGCGTTGTACTTCTCGCTCGACGTCGCTTTCGATTTGGTCACGCGCATTTTCAAGATCGTAATGGGCCTGAAGATTAATCCAAAATTCCGGACTGGTGCCGAAATACCGGGCTAGCCGCAGAGCCGTGTCGGGGGATACCCCACGCGCGCCTTCAACAATCGCGTAGATTCGGTTACTCGGCACCCGCAAGGCCAGCGAAAGCGCGTTAATCGTCATCCCTAGCGGCTTCAGAAACTCTTCGTTCAGAATCTCGCCCGGATGTGCAAGCGAAACCTGCCGTTTGTTTCTCGCCATTTTTTCATCTCCTAAGTCGTAGGAACCTCGAACGCCAACACAGTTAGTGTCAGCTCACGTTCGGGATCGTCTCGATGTCCTAAGACGAAGCGGAAGCCGCGATCTGAGTTGTAACCGGGAACAGCCCGCTTCAATTTTGGATGCGCGCGGAGAACTTCGCGAATTTTCCCAAGAACCGAGGAAAAGTTCTTTGTGCGATTGAACACGAGCAGCGCTATTTTTGAATCCCGCCAAGTAGCATAGCCCATGAGTTGATCGATCTTTTCTCGGAAGTTTTCGGGGCCGTACCACAGCGTGCATTCGGCTACGAAAATATTCTTGCCCTCGGCTCTAATCAAAATGTCGGTCTTACCTTCGAAGTTGAACGTTTCGGCGGTGGCCTGCCCTTCATATTGCCCGTTGAGTTGCATCAGGAAGTGCGTTCGCAAGTCTTCTTCCCCCATTTTGCGGAAGGCTTGTGGACTGCGCTCCATTACATCGACCATGTTCGTGATGATCTTGAGAATGTTCTCGTATTCACCGGTTTCAAGCACCGGCTCGGGTTTGCCTGGGGCCTTCGCGGCTGGCATCTGCGGAACCACTCTGCCGCGAGTCGTAGGCACCACATAGGTCTCTGGAGCGTCGGCGCGGCGCCGCATCGGGAAGCCCAAGGAAGCGGCGATTCCACGCTCCCGGCGTATCCGCTCGGAACGAGCAGTTATTCTCTGCCTTGCGAGCGTTTCCAGTTCACCATTGAAAGGCTCGGCGTCTCTCCTTAACCACGTGAGGTACTCGCGGATGCTGGAGAGCACGCCTTCGAATTCGCTTTTCAGTCGGCTCGGGTCATGTTCTAGAGCCTCGAAGCGCACAACCAATTCTTGGCCGTTCAGTTCTCCGCGAGCAGGATTGAAAGTGAACGCGGAGGGCTGAACCCGGAACATGCCGGGATCTCCCTCGAACGGAATGTAAAACTCGACCTCGCTTCCTGAAATGTACCGCGGTGACCGTTCGACAATCATCCGCATGCGGTCGTGGCTGACATTGGCCTGCTCCCCGAAAACTCAGCCAATTTGAGGTAGAGTCCGTCGCCTGAAGAAGGAGACGGCAATGAAAGGGAGTCGATTCAGCGAGGAGCAAATCATTGGGGTATTGAGGGAGCACGAGGCCGGGGCCAAGACCGAGG
>DATDGX010000010.1:0-4149 GCA_036521875.1 Binataceae bacterium (SeqCode) | reverse complement strand
TGCGCTACCTTCTACCCAGCCGGTATTGCGATTCAGACCGGCTATTTTCATTCGCCAGGGAAAAGTTTGGACATATATTCGACGCGGGCGAACGCGTGCAGGCCATCTCAGACTGGGTTCATAACAACATCGAGTATCGCTTCGGTTCGGGGAGACCGGACATTTCAGCCGCGCAAATCATCGAACGAGGCTATGGTGTGTGCCGCGACTTTGCTCACTGCACGATTGCGCTGTGCCGAGCGTTCAACATACCAGCGCGATACGTCACTGGTCATCTACCGGACATCGGACACATAGATCCCGGCACGCCGATGGATTTTCACGCCTACAGCGAAGTGTATCTTGGCGGCCGATGGCATGTCTTTGACGCGCGCTACAACGAACCTAGAATTGGCCGAATTAAGATCGCGCAAGGTCTTGACGCGGTCGAGTGTGCCTTTGCGACGGTGTATGGACCAGCTCGCCTAACTAATTTTGAAGTATGGGCATACCAAGTCGATCCCGGCCAGGTCACAGTGGGCGATCCGATCGATCTCTCGAAACGATTGGACGGTGTCGAGGAAATCAGGTCCTAAGCGGCGGCTATGAGTCTATCGAGTCGTTGACTGCGATCGGTCCAAAAACGGTGCTAAGCGGCAAAGCAACCTTTATCCTTTGAACTCGTCATAGCCATCCTGGATGGCCAGACTCACTTCTAACTCATAGGCCATCCGTCGGGCGCCACCCGCACTTTTATAAACTCCCGACACCGGCGGTAAGTCGTCGTAGTCTCTACCGACCGCAACCCGTATATGGCGAATCATGGCGCGGGTTCGATGAGTCGGATCGAATCCGATCCATCTGGTACCGGGTAAGAGCGCTTCTATCCAAGCGTGGCTGGCCAGCTCAGGACGGGCGGGGTTGGCATTCCGGCGAGGATCAGGGGCGAGATAGCCGGAAACATAGCGCGCCGGAATTCCGGCCAGGCGGAGCAGTCCTATGCTGAGGTGCGCGAAATCCTGACATACTCCGCCGCCGGAACTGAGTATATCGTCGACGGTGGAGTGTACGTTGGTGGTGGCGCCGTCATAGGCAAATTGATTGCGCACGTAAAGGATCATGCGCTCAGTGTACGCCGTGATGTCTTCGTATAGCTGGGGACGCACGGACCAGAAAAACCTTCGCAATCGATCGCTAAATGGTACATAGCGGCTCGGATTCAGAAATTCTCCGTATTCCTTCATCCTGGCCGAATCGTCGGCAAGATAGTCGCGAACCGTGATTGGAGGCGACGGTTGCGCAGGCAGCGCGAGCCGGTCGACTACCGAAGCGGACCTGATTACCAGCTCGGTGTGAGGCGGATAGATATCGATCGAATGCGCCAGGTTGCCGAAAGAGTCCCGATATTCAGAGATCGCAGCCGGCGGCGTGACCTCGAGGCTGAAGGCGAGGCGCTTCTGATCCGGTGCGTCAATTGGAGCGAGCCGCACGTCATTATGCGAATGAGAGGCCGGCTGTTCGTATACGTATCGAGTGACATGTCTGATGCGGAATCGCATACGATCAGAATCGTCGAGCCTCAATCATCAACTTCAACTGCCGCCACCGGCGGCGCGCTCCGGCGAAGATATCGGCGCATCCGGTGCTGCCGATGCGCGCGTCGCCGGCGTGACAGCGATCGCATCGCGGCGGTCGGAGTCGTTGCGATGCGCGATCCGCTCGACGATAACGAATAATACCGGAATGATGAAGATCGCGAAGGCGCTCGAGAACGCCATGCCGACGATGGTGACCGTGCCGATCAGCCGGCGCGCCACCGCGCCCGCTCCCATAGCGGTCCACAGCGGCATCAGGCCGAAGATGAAGGCAAACGACGTCATCAGGATTGGCCGCAGGCGCTGGCGCGCGCCTTTGAGCGCCGCATCGACGATCGACTCGCCCTTCTCGAGCTCGCCCTTCGCGAACTCGACAATCAGGATGGCGTTTTTCGCAGACAGTCCGATCAGCATAATGAGCCCGATCTGCGCGTAAATGTCATTGTCGAAATGGCGCGACCACAGGCCGAAGAACGCGCCGCATACCGCGATGGGGACGCTCAGTAGCACGCTAAGCGGCAGCGTCCAACTCTCGTACAGCGCGGCCAGGATCAGAAAGACCAGCAGCAGCGACAGCGCGAAAACTCCGGCGATGCCGCCTGCGACCGACTGCTGATAGGAGATTCCGTTCCACGCGGTTCCCATGTCGCGCGGGAGGACCTGCTTTGCGACCTGGGTCACGGCGTTCATCGCGTCGCCCGTGCTATAGCCGGGGGCTGGAGACGCGAAGATCTCGATGCCACGATACTCGTTGAATCGCGTCGTATACTCAGGGCCGAATACTCGTTGCATATCGACCAGCGTCGACAGCGGAACCATCGTGCCAGCCTTGTTGCGAACATAGAACTGGCCCACCTCCTTGGCCTTGGAGCGATACTCCGGCTCCGCCTCGACGAAGACTTTCCACACTCGGCCGAAGCGGTTGAACTGATTCACGTAGTAACCGCCGAGCAGGGTTTGCAGCGCGGCGTAAACGTTGTCGATGGAGATGCCGAGCTTGAAGACCTTGTCCTTGTCGACCGCGGCGAACATTTGCGGCACCGCCGGTGAGAACGTGAGATTCATCGCGCCGAGCTCGGGGCGTTTGTGTGCGGCGGCAATGAACTTCTGAGTATTCTGCCATAGGTAGTCGACCGTGTTGCCGGAGCGATCCTGCACGAAGAAGTCGACGCCCGACGCCTGGCCGATTCCGGGAATCGCCGGCGGCAGGAACGCAAACGCCTGGGCCTCAGGGAGTTGCGCGAGTTTTCGATTTAGCGACGCGACCACCGATCCGGCCTCGAGCGCGAGCGACTTCCGATCGCCATAGGGCGTGAGCAGGCAGAAGTAGAGTCCGTTGCGGGCGCTGGTAGTCTGCGACAGGATGCTGAAGCCGGAGATCGCATTGTAGTAGCGGACGCCCGGCTCGTGCTTCAGGATGTCGTCAATCTTGCGCATCACGACGTTGGTCCGCTGTAAGGACGCGGCCGCCGGCAGCGCGACGTTCATCAGGAAGTAGCCCTGGTCCTCGTCGGGGAGAAATGATTGCGGCAGGATTTTTCCGATCCCGCCCGCGACCACCGCGAAGGCGACCAGGGTGACAAGCGCGAGCACGAACCTCCTGATGAGCAGGCCCGAGAGGCTCACGTAGCCCCTCTGGACTCGCGCGAAGCCCGCGTTGAACAGGGCGAAGAAGCGCGCTAGCGGTCCTGGCGACGGTTTGGTGCTGCGCGGACGCAGTAGCAGCGCGCCGAGTGCGGGGCTGAGCGTGAGCGCGTTGAATGCCGATATGATGACTGAGAACGCGATCGTTAGCGCGAACTGACGGTACAGCGACCCGGTGATGCCCGCGATGAATCCCGCCGGGATGAACACTGCCGACAGCACCAGTGCAATTCCGACCAGCGCGCCGCTGACCTCCTCCATCGCTTCCAGCGCGGCATCGCGCGGCGATCGCCCCTGCTCGATCTTCGCCTCGATCGCTTCGACCACGACGATAGCGTCATCGACCACAAGCCCCACGGCGAGTACCAGTCCCAACAGCGAGAGCGTGTTGATCGAGAATCCGACCGCCGGGAAAAACATGAAAGCGCCTACCAGCGAGACCGGGATGGTGAGCAGCGGAATGAGCGTCGCGCGCCAGCTCTGCAGGAAGATGAAGACCACCAGCGTCACCAGCCCGATCGCCTCGAGCAGCGTGATCACGATTTCCCTGGCGCCCTCCGTCACCGGCACCGTGGTGTCGAGCGTCAGCGTCAACTGCATATCGTTCGGGAATCGCGCCGCGAGTTCGGCCATCTTTGCCTTCGCCCGATTCGCCGCCTCCAGCGCGTTGGAACCCGGATTCTGGTAGAGGCCGAAAACCGAAGCAGGAGCGCCGTTCGTGTACGCCTGCTGAGTGTAGGTTGCGGAGCCGAGCTCGATCCGCGCGACGTCCTTGAGCCGCACCAGGGAGCCGTCGGGATTGGCGCGCAGGATGATGTTGCCGAACTCGTCGGCATTCAACAGGCGGCCCTGCGCCAGCACCGTGTAGGTGACTTGCTGACCGGGCGGCGCCGGCTCTCCTCCGATAGTGCCTGACGGGTTCACCACGTTC
>DATDGX010000009.1:0-8136 GCA_036521875.1 Binataceae bacterium (SeqCode) | reverse complement strand
GAAGCGCGACGGCGCATCGTCGGGGAACGCCTCGTCAGGATGCAGCACGCGCGCTCGCGCGAGCAGCGTCGCCTCGGACTCGAGGTTGGCAGGATCGGGAATGCAGCAATCGACCGGGCACACTGCCGCGCACGCCTCGTGGTCGTAGAAGCCGACGCATTCGGTGCACTTGGTGGGCGTGATGTAATAGATGTCCTGCGCAACTGCGGGATGCGTCTCGCCGTTCAGCTCCCACGGCACGCCGCCCGCGTAAATCGCGGTGTTGGGGCATTCCGGTTCACACGCCCCGCAGTTGATACATTCGCTGGTGATAGTAGTCGCCATCTATGGTCTCGTCCCCGGCTTCGATGTAGAAGACACAAACTTTGGAGAGCCCGCGAAGTTGGGCTGGTTTCTCTGACTGTTAATCTGAAGATAACTGTAGAAAGTTTTGTCTGTCAACGGGGCCCCCTGAAACTGCGCTAATCCTGCCGTAATCCTGGTTGTGTTCTGCGCATAACAATGGCGTGCTTGCCTTGGTCAGATCGATTTGCAACTATGGCGAAGATCATTTGTGTCGGCGTCGATTATTCTCGATCGTCGGCAAACGATTGCCGATCGGGAATTGCGCCGAAAATTTGGCTGCCGAGAATTTGGGTAAGGATCACCGATGCGGCCGGCTTGAACTGAACGGTTACGCGACTGGAACCACCAGGAGGAAAGTTCGGATGAAGAAAATTGCAATGGTGATCGGAGTGCTTTCGATGGCGGGGTTCATGGCCGCCTGCGGTCCCGACATGGCCACTATCAACTCGGCCAGTGACCGGGCGGAAGCCGACGCGACCAGGGCCGAAGCTGCTGCCAGCGCGGCGGAAGCGGCGGCCAACCAGGCTGACGCGGCAAGCAAGCAGGCTGACGCCGCCGCGGCCGGCGCCGAAGATGCGACTCGCAGGGCCAACGATGCGGTATCGCGTCTGGAAGCGGCCTTCTCGACCTCGGTCACGAAGTAAGTATTCAGGCTGAAGCAAGTATTCGGGGTTAGTTGCGAAAGCGGCGGGGAGAGCGTTCACGCTCGACCCGCCGCTTCATCAATTCCAGTTATCGTCGCGGCTTCCGCGCAGGTACTGGTCTCGTTCGGAAGCTAGTGCCCCGTTGATTCCTTTGATTCTTTCTTCGATTCCTTGGCTGCAGGCGACTGCGCGGCGTCGGACTTGAGCGCCTTGAGCACTCGCTCGTGCATCGTGTCGTCGCGCTCGATTTTCGCTTCGAGCGTGCGGAACGCGTCGACGCTGATTCCTTCTTTGGCGGTGGCCTGCTCGACGGTGAGGTTATGGTCGCGCTGCATCATTTTGTACACGTTGATGTACTTCTGGAGCTGGTCGGCGGGGACTTCCTTGTCCTCGTCGCTGTCGGCGCTGTCGCCGGTGTCATCTTGAACGACTTGCGTGGCGGCCGACTGGCGGAACTGCTGCGGCGCCGGGTACGCGAGCGGCTGGCTTCCGGCGTATATGATTTGATCGCTCTGGATACTGGCGCCCAGTGCTTTACCGCCCGCGATCGCCGCCGTGCCGATCACACCACCCGCGAACAGGAACGCAACCAGTTTAGCCGCGATGCTGCGCGGCGCCCGCGGTTCGGAAACCGCCCGCGGCTCATTTATCTTATTCACTTGAAAACCTCTATACCTACAATCATCCTTGCACGCCGCGCGGGCATCTTAAAGAGCAATCCTCTTGCAAAGGCGCAATTCATGCTTAGGTTTCAGACGCGAGTTGAACGCGGCGTATGCTCTCGTGTATCGACTTCCGGTCCACGAGCAAATCGCGCGCAAACGAAGTATCAGCAAACCAATCACAAGCAAATCAAATCATGAGATGGAGACGAACTTAAATGCCGGCCAAAACGGTTGAGCTTCATGAACGAGCCCGAATTGGAATTGTTGCAGGCGCGACCCTGGTCGCCGAGGCTGCGCGCGTGACCTTGGGCCCGCGGGGTCGCAACGTGATGATCCAAAAGAGCTTCGGCGCGCCGGTCGTCACCAAGGACGGCGTCACCGTGGTCAAGGAAATCGAGCTCGAAGATCACTTCGAAAACATGGGCGCCAAGCTGCTTCGCGAGGTCGCACAGAAGACCGCCGACGTCGCCGGCGATGGCACCACCACCGCCACCGTGCTTGCCGGCGCGATCCTGCGCGAGGGAATCAAGCTGCTGGCGGCGGGATTCGCGCCGATGGAGCTCAAGCGCGGAATGGAAGCGGCTACGCTGAAGGCCGTCGAGATCATCAAGGAGATGGCGCGGCCGGTTAAGGAACGCGCCCGCATGGAACAGGTCGCAACTATCGCGGCCAACGGCGACGACACCATCGGCAAAATCGTCTCCGATGCGATGGACAAGGTCGGCAAGGAGGGCGTCATCACGGTGGAAGAGGGGCGCGGCCTCGAGACCGTGCTCGATCTCGTCGAGGGGATGCTCTTCGACCGCGGCTTCCTGTCGCCCTACTTCATCACCAACGCGGACAAATTAAATGTCGAGCTCACGGAGCCGTTCATCCTGCTCCACGAAAAGAAAATCTCCAACCTTCGCGAGATGGTTCCGCTGCTCGAGCAAGTGGTGCAGCAGGGACGCCCGCTGCTGATCATCGCGGAGGACCTCGAGAGTGAGGCGCTCACGACGCTGGTGGTCAACAAGCTGCGCGGCACGCTCAAGGTTGCCGCGGTCAAGGCGCCGGGCTTCGGCGATCGCCGCAAGGAGATGCTGGGCGATATCGCCGTCCTGACCGGTGGCACCGTGATCGCCGAAGAGCTCGGCGGCAAGCTCGAGAACACCCAGCTAAGCGCGCTGGGCAGATGCAAGCGCGTGATCATCGACAAGGACAACACCACGATCGTCGGAGGCGCGGGCAAGAAGGCCGATATCCAGGGCCGCATCGAGCAGCTCCGCAGGCAAATCAAGGAAACCACTTCGGAATACGATCGCGAGAAACTGGAAGAGCGCCTCGCGAAGCTCACCGGCGGCGTCGCCGTGATTAGAGTCGCGGCTGCGACTGAAGTCGAGCTCAAGGAAAAGAAGGCGCGCGTCGAGGACGCCGTCCACGCACTGCGCGCCGCCGTCGAGGAAGGCATGGTCGCCGGTGGCGGAGTTGCATTGGTGCGGGCCATCACTGCGGTTCGAGCGCTCAGGCTCGACGAAGGCCGCAAGGCGGGCGCGAACATCATCGCGGAGGCGATGGGCGAGCCGCTGCGTCAGATCGCGCGTAACGCTGGCCACGAACCTCACGTCGTGTTCAACCAGGTCGCGGAAGGGAAGGGCGACTACGGCTTCAACGCCCGCAGCGAGAAATTCGAGAACCTGATCGAAACCGGCGTGATCGATCCGGCCAAGGTCGTTCGCAGTGCGCTCGAGAATGCGGTCAGCGCCGCGGCCCTGATGCTCACCACCGAGGCCGCGATCGCCGAGAAGCCGAAGAAGGCCACGCCGATGCCCGCGATGCCGCCGGGAGGAATGGGTGGCATGGGAGGAATGGGTGGTATGGGAGGAATGGGCGGGATGGGTGGAATGGGCGGAATGGACGATTTCGGTGGCGACGATTTCTGACCGCGGCATGAACAAACTGTTTCAATCGAGTGCCGCTAACAGAAACAAGGCGCTTATAGCGTCTGGCGTTCAGTCTGGGCTCATATTACTGCGTCATCGGTCATATTCAGACAATCAGGTTATCAAGGTGACAGCATTGAATGAGTTCTCCAGATAACTTCATTGATGTCAAAATTAGCACTGTGTATATTGCAAGGTAGTCAGGATTTGTGAGACAAAATTTAGGTTGGGTTGTGCCGGTCGAATTCGGACACGGCTTGCTACCGGGTTGTCGTAATTCCTAGGAGGAAAAGAATGGAAGGGTTAATGAGAAAATCTTCGAAACTGTTTGTGCTGGCCGGGGCTGCGTTGGCTCTTTCGTTTGCGACGGCATGCTCGAACCAGCCTGATCCCGCGCAGCGCGCCGTGAACGCGGCGAATCGCGCTGACCAGGCGGCCTCGCGCGCCGAGGCGGCCAGCCAGAAGGCGCAGGCCGCTGCGGCAGCCTCACAGGCGGCAGCGAGCCGCGTAGAGCAGGCGGCCAGTGATGCCAAGGCGGCAGCGGATCGCGCCGAAGCGATTGCGGCCAAGACCATGGCCTCCGCGCCCAGCCACCACGAGGGCGCGCGTCGTCGCCGCCATCGCAAGGCCGAGGAAGCAGGCGCTGCTGCTGGTGCCGCGGCGGGCGCTGAGTCAGGCGCTGCAGCGGGTGCTGCGGCCGGTGGTGCTGCTGAGCCTGCTCCGGCTCCGGCTCCTGCCACTCCGTAATTTAGTTTAGTCGTAAATAGACGAGGGCGGTCGCGTAACGCGGCCGCCCTTGTTGCACTTCAGGATCCTTGGCGCGAGGTTCGCGCCACGAGGCCGGGATCACTCCGCGAACGTCACGATCACCTTCAGCGACTCCGGCTTCTGCGCGGTCGCATACGCTTCGCCGATTTGCTCGAGCGGAAACCGATGCGTCACCAGCTCGCCGGCGCCGATCACGCCGCTGGTCACCAGCCGCAGCGCTTCGCGCGTATCTTCGGGACCGCACGAGTAGCTCGGAATCAGCCGCGTCTCGTTGAAGTACAAATCGTGCGGCCGCACGATCATCTCCTCTTCAGGCGGCGTCGCGGTGAACTGCACGACCGTCGCGCCCTTGCCCGCCGCGGCGATGCCGGTGGCGATCGCGCGCGCCGTCCCGGGACCCACGATTACCACGTCGGCCATCGCGCCCTTGGTCGCCTCGCGCACCTGCTCGATCAGATTGTCGCCCGCGACCACGATACCCACGTCCGCGCCGAGCTCCTTCGCACGCGCGGCGCGGCGCTCGAAAAGATCCGCGCCGATGATCATTCCCGCACCGAGGTTGCGCGCGAGTTTCACGTGCAGCATGCCCATGATGCCAAGTCCGATCACTAAAATTGTCTCGCCGGCTTTGAGTCCCGAGCGCCGCAGCGACTTCACCACGCACGCCGCGGGTTCGATCAGGACGCCGTCCGCCCACGGGACCGAATCGGGAAGGCGCAGCGTGTCGCGCTGATTGGCGGCGCTCACCAGGAAAAACTCCGCCATCCCGCCCGGCTTGATATTGGTCGCGCGCCAGGTCGGACATTGCACGTACTCGCCGCGCCGGCACGCCGCGCACGCGAAGCAGGGCGCATGATGATGCACGAACACGCGATCGCCGGTGCGGAACTCGCTGACCGCGGCGCCCGTCTCCGCGACTACGCCGACCGGTTCGTGGCCGAGCACCAGCGGCGCCTTGCGCCGGATGTACCAAGGCATGATGTCGCCCGAGCAAATCCCGCACGCGTGTGCGCGCACCAGGATGTCGGCGGGGCCAACTTCGGGACGCGCGCTCTCCTCGACGCGGATGTCGCCGAAATCGTAGAGCCGTGCTACCTGCATCAAGATCGTCCTGCCGCAACTTTGTGGGTCGAAGTGAGCGTTGTCAACGGGAGCTCGCGCGGGCCGCGCAGCTTGCTTTTAGCGCTGATGAATCAAGTCGGGACGTGGTAGATTTTATCCATGCCGCGGCCGCAATGCCCTCCAATCGCAGCCGATATGATCGCTGAAGTCGGCGATAAGATCGTTCTGATCGAGCGCAAGAACTTTCCCCACGGATGGGCGATACCCGGCGGCTTCGTGGAAATTGGCGAGCGCGTCGAGGAGGCCGCAGTGCGCGAGGCGCGCGAGGAAATTTCGCTCGAGGTCGAAATCCGCGCGCTGCTCGGAATTTATTCGCGGCCCGATCGCGATCCGCGCGGACACACCATCACGGTCGTTTATATCGGCCGCGCAACCGGCACGCCGCGCGGTGCTGACGATGCGAAGAGCGCCGGGCTTTTCGACCCGCGCCATCCGCCCGCGCCGCTCGCCTTCGACCATGCGGAGATTCTCGCCGACTATGTGCGGTTCCTCGACAGCGGCGAGCTGCCCGCGCCGTGGCGCACGCGCGGGCGCTAGCGCTTGAGCTTGCGGACCGCGGCCTCGATTCGATCGAAAGCCTTGTTCAGATTCTCGCGCGAGGTCGCGTACGAAATCCGGATGTGGGTGGGCGCGCCGAAGTCGTTGCCGCCGACGGTCGAGACGTGCGCCTCGTTGAGCAGCACTTCGGCGAACGCGTCGCCATCGTTGATGACGCGATCGCCTGACCTCGTGCCGATCAATTCCGTGACATTGATGAAGGCGTAGAAGGCGCCCGCCGGTATGTTGGGCAGCTTCAATCCCGGAATTTTGGCGATGCGCTCGACCACCAGCGCGCGGCGCGCGCGGAATTCTTCGACCATCACCGGAACTTCGTCCTGCGGGCCGGTCAGCGCTTCGATCGCCGCCACCTGCGTGATCGAATTGGGATTGCCGCTGTTCTGGCTCTGCAAGCGGCCCGCCGCCGCGATTACCTCCTTGGGGCCGGCAGCGAATCCGATCCGCCATCCGGTCATCGCGTAGGTCTTCGACAACGAGTTGAAGATGATCGCGTGATCGCGCAGGCGCGGCTCGATCGCAAAGATGTGCGGCGCCGGCCCGTCGTACACGATGTGCTCGTAGACGTCGTCGCTCATCACCCAGATGCCCGCGTCGACCAGCACCTTGCCGAGTTCCGCGAGATGCGGCGTGTTGATTACCGCGCCGGTCGGATTCGACGGCGAGTTCAGCATGATGCCGCGCGTGCGTGGCGTGATCGCGCGTTTGAGCGCCTGCGGCGTGAGCAGGAAGCCGTTGTCCTCCGGGCATGGCACCAGCACCGGCTCCGCGCCGGACAGCTTGACCATCGCGACAAAGCTGACCCACGCCGGAATCGGGATGATGACCTCGTCGCCCTCGTCGAACAGCGACGCGATCACGTTGGCTTCGGCTTGCTTGGCGCCCGCCGACGCCAAAATCTCCGCCGGCGAATATTCGAGCTTGCTGTCGCGGCGGATTTTCTGGCAGATGGCCGCCTTCAGCTCCGCGGTTCCGCTGACCGGCGTGTATTTGGTTACTCCCGCTTCGAGTGCGCGCCGCGCCGCGGCCTTGATGCGCTCGGGGGTGTCGAAGTCGGGCTCGCCGGCGTCGAGCGAGATCACGTCGACTCCCTGCGCGCGCAGTTCTTTGGCGCGCGCGTCGGCGGCGAGCGTGGCGGACGGTTTGATCGCGGCGATTCTGCGGTTGAGCTTAATCATGTTTATGATGGGCGCGGCGGCGCGAGCAGTTGCCGCGCGCCGCGCGTTGGATCAGCCAGCGATTGTAGCGTTAGCGCAGGTGTGAAAAAACCGATCGCTGAAAAAACCGATCGTCACAAAAAATCAATCGTCAAAATCGATCGCGATCGGACGCCGCTCAGTCGACTTTCAGCTTCTTCCGCAAACGGTTCATCACCTGTTCCGGGACCAGCTCCGGCACGCGCTGGCCATGAAGCGCAACTTCCTTGATCAGATGCGACGCGGCGTAGAACAGTTTCGGACTTCCGAACAGCAACACCGTCTCCACGTTGGGCTTCATGTACTTGTTCATGTGGGTCATGCCCAGTTCATATTCGAAGTCGGTGACCGCGCGCAGGCTGCGGATCACCACCCGCGCGCCGATCCGTTCGGCATAGTCGACCACCAGGCCGCTGAACTTGTCGACCCGCGCGCGCGGCTCGAGGTCGTGGATCACATCGCGGATCATCTCGACGCGCTCGTCGGGCGTGAACAGCGCCGAGTCCTTGTGCGGGTTGTACGCGACCGCGACGATGACCTCGTCGAAGATGGCCACCGAGCGCCGGATCACGTCGATATGGCCGTTGTGAATCGGGTCGAAGGTGCCGGGGTAAACGGCGATGGTGGGTCGATGCTCGATTGGTTTGTTCGCCATCTGGGTTATCAACTTTCGCTCGGCGCCCGCTCGGGTCGCCGGTAGAAGGCGATCCGGTGATCGCCAATGGTTGCGGAACTAACGTTCTCGATTCCGGCCGGCGCGGGCGGCATTTGCGGCGCGCGCTTCGATTGCTCGACGACGATCCATCCGCCCGGCGCCAGCAGCCGCGTGCGCGCCAGGATGCCGAGCACCTCGGTGCTCAGGTCGTTTTTATATGGCGCGTCGATGAATACCAGCTCAAACGATTCGCGCGCGGCCGCGAGT
>DATDGX010000008.1:0-4388 GCA_036521875.1 Binataceae bacterium (SeqCode) | reverse complement strand
AGAGCGACGGCTCGAGCAGGTGCGAAAGCAGGTCATAGTGATCCGGTGGTCCCGTATGGAAGGGCCATCGCTAATCGGACAAAAGGTACGCCGGGGATAACAGGCTTATCTCCCCCAATAGTTCACATAGACGGGGAGGTTTGGCACCTCGATGTCGGCTCGTCACATCCTGGGGGTGGAGTAACTCCCAAGGGTTCGGCTGTTCGCCGATTAAAGTGGCACGCGAGCTGGGTTCAGAACGTCGTGAGACAGTTCGGTCCCTATCCGCCGTGGGCGAAGGATACTTGAGGGGAGCTGTCCTTAGTACGAGAGGACCGGGACGGACGCACCGCTGGTGTACCGGTTGTGGCGCCAGCCGCATCGCCGGGTAGCCATGTGCGGACGGGATAACCGCTGAAAGCATATAAGCGGGAAGCCCACCCCAAGATTAGGTATCCCGATCGTAAGATCCTGAAGGCCCCTTCTAGACAAGGAGGTTGATAGGCCGGAGGTGGAAGCGCTGTAAGGCGTGGAGCTGACCGGTACTAATCGGCCGTGAGGCTTGACCACTTGATATCAACTCGTTTACTCAGTGCATACTCACTGGGTACTCAGTCGATATCGCCGAGACCAGGTAACGGCTTTTCTATCGCTAAGCCGCGGCCGTCTCGAGGCCAAGTCACCCTTGCGGCTCTGTAGCCGCACTTGCAAGACCCTACTTTCAGTTTGTCGGAGCTTAGCCGCCACCGTGAAAACGGCAGCGCAAAGTTTCCGGTCGCCATGGCGAGGGTGTAACACCCGTTCCCATCCCGAACACGGCAGTTAAGCCCCTCAGCGCCGATGGTACTGTGGCCGACGGCGTCACGGGAGAGTAGGACGCGGCCGGGAAATCAGTGAGCAGGGCGGAGTCGAAAGACTCCGCCCTGTTTTTTCATTCTCCAGCCGCCTTATAAGTCGCGGCTCACCCCTACGAGGCTTCTCGCGAGATTAGGTTACAAGCCCAGTGCTATTTGATGGCGACCAGCAGTTTGAAAGTGCGGGCCGGCGCCGTGTTCTTCTCCCATGGGCGAATGTACTCGAGGTCCAGTTCGCATCGGCCCGGTGCCCCAGCCAGAAAATGCCACACCGTATGACCCTCCGCGCCCGGAATTTGCTTCGGCGGTGCGACCCAGGTCGGCGCGCCCTGCTGAACCAGCTTGGTCTTGTCGATTTGAAGGATCTGCCAGGAGTAACCGGTGCCGGGCGTCGACTTGAGCCGGAGCTGAAGGTCGTCGCCCTGCTTCAGTTGCAGCGATCCACCGTTGTCCGGATCGCTCACGTCCGTGAGCCTGGTCTGCGAGTTCGCGATCGCGGCCATAATCAGCATCGTGGCGAATGTCGCCAGCATCGGGGCTGATAGGTTTTTGCGGCGAAGCCGATTACGCGGCGCCGTTGATAGCATTTCGTCGCCTCCTTGGTTGCGGATCGCACAAGGCGCATATCACGTATGCGGTCGGAGAATCGAACGCGTCGCGATTCGTTGTCGCCAGAACCTGGGTCCGCTAGATGTCACGACCAGATGTCATCACTTATGAAGCAATTGACCAGGACGGATTCACGACGGCGTCGCGCACGGCGGCGGGCGCGCGACCTCGGCGTCCCGTTCGAGGGCGAGCCCGGTCCGCTCAACGCGATAACCGACGTCGCCGGCGTCGAGGTCGGCCACGCAACCCTGATTCGCGGGCGCGGCGCGCTGGTAGTCGGACGCGGACCAGTGCGCACTGGTGTCACCGCGATTCTTCCGCGCGGCCGCCGCGACGGCTCGCCGGTATACGCCGGATTCTTCGCGCTCAACGGCAATGGCGAGATGACTGGCACAGCGTGGATTGAAGAGTCGGGGATGTTGACCTCGCCGGTGATGATCACCAACACGCACAGCGTCGGCGTGGTTCGCGATGCGGTCATCGCGTGGCAGCTCGATCGCTCGGGTAGGATGACGCAGCGGTGGTCGTTGCCGGTGGTCGCAGAGACGTGGGACGGCTACCTGAACGACATAAACGGCTTTCACGTGAAGGCCAAACATGCGTGGGCGGCGCTGCAGGACGCGCGCGCGGGCCGGGTTGCCGAGGGCTGCGTCGGCGGCGGCACCGGGATGATCGGCTATGGCTGGAAAGGCGGAATCGGCACCGCGTCGCGAAGGCTTGCTCGCAGCGCGGGCGCCTACACGCTCGGCGTGTTGGTCCAGCTCAATTGCGGACGCGCCGACGAGCTGGTGGTCGCGGGCGTGCCGCTTCGCCGCGAGCTTTTTGGTCGCAAGCTTCGCGCGGCTCGCGACCTGTTCGAGGCTCGGGAGCTCGACTCGATCATCATCATCGCGGCCACCGACGCGCCCCTGTTGCCGCATCAGCTCATGCGGATCGCGCGGCGGCTTACTATGGGCCTCGCGCGGACCGGAAGCGTGTCGGGCAACGGCTCGGGCGATCTGTTCCTCGCTTTTTCGACCGCGAACGCGCCCGGCCGCACACGCGGCGACGTCGAATCGGTGAAGACTCTCAACAATTCCCGAATGGATCCGCTGTTCACCGCCGCGGTTCAGGCGACCGAAGAGGCGATCATCAATGCGCTGGCCGCAGCCGAGACGATGGAGGGAATCGACGGACATCGTATCAAGGCGATTCCGCATGCCTGGCTACGCAAGGCCGGGGTCGTACGTTCGGCCGTATCCGATTCGTTGTCAGGAGCGGCCCGCGATCGTTAGAATCTGCGCGAGACTCGAGTCTGAATCGAGGTCCGCCGGCGAGGTGACGTGTCGATGCGAGATTTCGAACGCAAACTTTTGCTGCTCGCGATGGGAACGCTCGCGGGATTGGCTGTCACCGTGTCGCCCGCATCGGCTGCTGAAGCCGCCGCCCCCGATCGCGAGCGCGACGCGCATTTCGAATATCACACGGTACTCGGACCATTCGATCCGTCAGCGAAGAGTCTCGAGGCGTGGATACCGTTGCCGCGCGATGATGCCAATCAGAAAGTGACCGGTCTATCCGTAGATACGCCGGCCGAGCATGAGATCGTGATGCAGACCTCGAACGGCAACCGCCTGGTGCATCTCGAGGCGTCGGCACCGTTACCCGCGTCCATCCCGGTGACAATCACCTTCAACGTGATGCGCCATGAGGAAGCGGCCGATAAGACCGCCGCGGAGCGCAATCTGCCGGAACCGAAGGGTGGAAGTTTCGCCGCAGTGCTCGGACCCGACCGGCTGGTGCCAGTCACCGGCAGGATCGAGCAGGTCAGCTCGGACCTCGGCGACAACGGGGCGTCGGCGTACCAGCAGGCGCGAATCATATATGAGTACGTGACGGAGGTGATGAAGTACGACAAGTCGGGCACCGGATGGGGCCGCGGCGATGCCCTCTACGCCTGCGACGTGCGGCGCGGGAACTGCACCGACTTTCATTCGCTGTTTATCGCTTTGGCGCGCGCGCGAGGTATTCCCGCGCGCTTCACGATCGGCTTTCCGCTCGGCAAACATGGAGGGGACCAAATTCCCGGCTATCACTGCTGGGCGGAATTCTACGCGGGCGGAGTATGGGTGCCGGTGGATGCTTCGGAAGCGTGGAAGCATCCGGCGCTGCACAATTATTATTTCGGGCATCTCGACGCCGACCGCGTTGCGTTCACGATGGGGCGCGACCTCGAGCTCAAGCCTCATCAGCACGGCGAGCCTATCAATTTCCTGATCTATCCCTACGTCGAGGTCGACGGCGCGCCGCTGGCCAAGAGTGCCGTCAAGACCAGCTTCAGTTACAGCGACTTCGATGGCGCTAGCGCCTCGCACTAGCAGCGGGTTGAGCGAAAAGTCGGAAAAAAAGAAAGGCAGCCGGCGGCTGCCCAGTTGTATTGACGGTTCTTTGCCCGGCTCGGCGCCTCAGTGCTTGGTCTCGATCCGGCGGCCGTAAGTGACCTCGCCTTTGTCGACGCGGAGGCTGAAGCCGCAGTCAGGATTGGTGCAGACCCACGCCTTGAACATTACCGAAGCGCCCTCCTGCCCATAGTCAGACAGCGGGATCAGCGTCCCGTTATTGCACTTCTGGCACTTCGGCCACTCCATCATCCACCCTCCGTCAAGCCGGCCCGAACCACGCCGTTTTCCAGCGGTAAAATTATCCGACCACATGATCTAAAGCAACTTGACCCGGGGGTGGCGGCCACCGAGTCAGGTCCGCCCGAACCTCGCGGTGGATTCGGCGCGCCGAAGCTCGAGCGTGCGGTCGCGTTGTTGGGCAATTTCGTCGTAAGCTTGGAGCAGATGAAGGCCGGCAAGCACATCGCGCTCTCATCGCGGCTTCGCCTTGGCCCGATAGTCGCGGCGTTCGCTTTGGCGCTGGTGGCGCCTGCTCACGCACAAGACACCCTTACCATCCCTCGTC
>DATDGX010000007.1:0-16900 GCA_036521875.1 Binataceae bacterium (SeqCode) | reverse complement strand
GAGGGCCGCCTTGCCGACGCCGCCGGCCCAGATGACCTTGTCCCTGGTGACCAGCGCCACGCCGACGCCGGGGATGTGATATCGCGCCAGGATCGCGGCGAGCGCGCTCTTCAGTTCCTCGAGATTTTGTGGTTTGGGCGGCGGAGATTTTTCTGCGCGCGAGCATCCCGCGACCGCGATCGTGAGCGCGATCGCAATCGAGAGCAATGCCGCACTCGCGAAGGCGTCGCGCCTACGGCGGCGTGCAGGCGCGAATCGGCGGGCGTCCAGGCTTCGCTTCACCGGAAAGCGCGCTTGCATCTCGCGTCGAGCGGTTTGACTGCGATGTACTGGCACAGCGAGATCAAATTTTTTGTTCGCCGCTGGCCCAGGTGAGGTAGCCGACCATCCCTACCAGGTAGACGGCGGCAATCAGGTAGAAGACCGCGGTGAACGACGCGGTCGCTTGCAAAATGAAACCCGCGGCGGCGACGCCGATGATTCCGGGAACCGTCGCGGCCGTGTTCGAGATTCCCATCAACACGCCGGCGTAGGTCGGTCCAACGTCGAGATGGTTCACGCCGAAGGCGGAGGTGCCCAGACTACTGAAGGCCGCGGAGAAGGTAATCAGCGCGATTGCCGACCACGGCGAGGCCGCCGCGGGCAGCACGAGCAGGGGCAGCGCGCCGAGCGCGAACGCGGCGCTCTGCAGCGTCTTGCGCACCGTGGCGACGCGGAAGCCGCGCCGGAGCATCAGGTCCGCGATCCATCCGCCCGCGTTGGCAGTGGCGAAGGTCGCGATCCAGGGAACCAGCGCATATCCGCCGACCTTACCCAACGCGACGTGGAAGGTGTGCGTCAGGTAGGTGGGCAGCCAGAGCAGCAGGATGTTGAAGCCGAAGTTGCTGCAGAAGTGCGCGAGCACGATCGCCCACACGGCGCGTTCGCGGCCGATTTGCGCCCACGGCACGGTGAGCGCACGCGGCGCTGCGCTGCGGTCGTTGACTATCCGTGACAGCTCATCGGCGCTGATCGAGGCGGCGTTCTCGGGACGATCCGCCGCTTTGAACATCCAGGCGGCTACCCACAGCGCGCCGGCGGAGCCCGAGATATAGAACAGCGCGGGCCATCCGAATTTCACGATGATCAGGGGACTCACGATGAATGCGATCACGGTGCCCAGGTACATCCCGCTGAAGTTGAGCGAAATGACGCGCGCCCGCTCCGCGCGCAGCGTCCAGCGCGCCGCCAGGCTGTGAATCGAGGGGAAGTTCACGCCCTCGCCTAGGCCAAGCAGAACGCGCACGGCGAGCAGGAGTGAAAAAGAGACGCGCGCCGCGAGCGGAGTCAGAAACGTCGCCAGCGACCAGATTGCGACGCCGGTCGCCAGCACGCGGCGTCCGCCGAATCGATCGGCGAGCCATCCGCCGGGAAGCTGCGGCCAGATGTAGCCCCAGAAGAATGCCGAGAGGATGACGCCTTGCGCGGCGGAGTCGTAGCCAAGTTGATGTGCGAGCGGGATGATCGCCACGGAGATGCTCACGCGGTCGACGTAGCAGAGCACCGTCGCGAGAAAAAACAGAGCGACGATCGAGTAGCGATGCTGCCACCCGGTGGAACCGGAAGGCAGGGCCGGCGATAAGGCTGGCATGGCCATGCGCGACGACGGAGCTTAGCCGCATCGCGCGTCGCTGACCAGTGGGACTGTTCAACTCAAATAGATCGCGCTGTGCTCATGCGGCGCGCGTTCAGAGGGCCACAGCAAAGGGCCACGACCGCGGATGCAGTGTGGCCCTTGAGACCCAGATCTATCGATTAGTGCTAGCGGCCGACCGCGTGACGAACCGTGTTGAGTATATAGATGAAGTCGCGCGGCGAGCGGACTTCGCCGAGCAGAGCCACGCGTCCGAGCATATCCATCTCTTCGACCGTGATGTTATGGACGCGGCGCATCTGCTCGTTCTTCTTGAATTCCTCCCACGCCGAGACCGCGCTGTTCTCCGGCTCGGGACTCAGCAGCGCCTGCGCGCGCGGGTTGGCGAGGAAAAACAGATCGCGCCGGTCGAGGCCGAGCACTTCGGCCAGGCGCGTTACGATCTTATCGGACGGATGACGTTTGCCAGATTCGAGATGCCCTACGTAGGGGGTAGAGGTTTTGATCCGGCGCGAGACTTCTTCTTGGGTGTGATCAAGCTGGCGTCGGCGCTCGCGAATTACCTGGCCAAACGTTCGTTCCTTGGACCGTGCCATTATTAGAATCCCCTACGCCCTAATAGAGTTCGTACTCCCCGATCAGAATGATGCAAATGAACGCTAACAGTTAGTAAACATTACGATGACTTAAAGCTAGTACCACCAGAGTGAGCTTAAGGCAAACGTACAACGAGAAAAGCTACCCAACGCCTGTGAATTCCTCAACCTACATTTATCTTCATATAAAGTCTCTGAAAAAAATAGATATTTTCATAGAAGGCGCCTGAAGGAAAAAATCGGCAAAAGCAAATGCGGATTCTCAAATAAGGGTTTCTAATCGTTTCAGATATTCGGCCGCCTAATTACCATAAGGATTCCGGCCATGATTGAGATAGATCGAGAATCCGGTCGCGCCGCTGAGTTCCAGGGGCCGGCTGGAAAATTTTGCGGCCGCGCCACTCTTGAGGCCGCCGACCTGAACTTTGTCCTCGCCCAGATTGCGCCCGCCGCGATCGTAGAAGCGGATGTCGAGATCGATCGGGCCGACGTCGGGGCCGGTGTTCTTGATTTCGCCCTGCACGACGACACTCGCGCCTTTCGTTTCGAGCCGGCTCGCGACCACCTTCACCGGCTCCACGTTCGCGAGCAGGTAGAAGACCAGGCCCACGAACGCGGTCGCGCCGAGCAGGATGAGCAGCGTGCCTTTTCGCATCGCGATCCTGAATGCGCCGCAGGTCCTAGTACGAACGCGGCAATCCGAGCACGTGCTCCGCGATCGAATTGAGAACCATCTCCTGTGAGACCGGTGCGATCTTCAGGAGCCGGCATTCGCGGAAGTAACGCTCGACGTCGTAGTCGCGGATGTATCCGTAGCCGCCGAGCGTCTGCACCGCGCGATCGCACGCCTCGAAGGCGGCGTCGGCGGCGCGGAGCTTTGCGCTGTTTGCCTCGGCGCCGCACGGCTTGCGGTTGTCGAACAGCCACGCCGCCTTGAGCATCATGAGCTCCGCGACCTCGAGCTTCGAGTGCGAATCGGCGAGCGGATGCGCGATTGCCTGGTTCTGTCCGATCGGCCGCCCGAATACCACGCGCTCCTTCGCGTAGCGCACCGCTTTGGTGACCGCCGCGCGGCCGATTCCAATCGCCTCGGCGGCGACCAGAATCCGTTCCGGGTTGAGTCCGTCAAGCAGGCAGTGAAAGCCGCGCCCCTCGCCGCCGACCAGGTCTGACGCAGAGACTTTCAGATTGTCGATGAAGAGCAGGTTGGTGTCGACGGCGGCGCGGCCGAGCTTTTCGAGCTCGCGAATTTCGACCGCCGCCGGATCGAGGTCTGCGAAGAACAGGCTCATCCCGTCGGTCTTCTTCGCCGCCTGCTCGTACGGCGTGGTGCGCGTGAGCAGGAGCATCTTCTTCGCTTCGCGCGCCTTGGTGGTGAAGACCTTGCGGCCGTTGATGACGTAGTCGTCGCCCTCGCGGCGCGCTGCGGTCTTGATATGCGTGATGTCGTTGCCGGCGTGCGGCTCGGTGACGGCGAAGGCGACATGCAGTTCGCCGCTCACGACCTTGGGCAGGTAGCGGCGTTTCTGCGCTTCGCTGCCGTGGAAGACCAGCGGGCTCACGCCGAAGATCGACAGATGTATCGCGCTCGCCGCCGCCATCGCGCCGCCCGACGCGGCGACCTCGCGCATCACCAGCGCGGCCTCAGTGATGCCGAGTCCGCTGCCGCCGTAGTCTTCCGGTATCGCAACGCCCAAGTATCCAGCCTTGGCAACGGTGTCGTAGAAATCGTGCGGAAATTCGTGACGTGCGTCCTTCCCGCGCCAGTTCTCGTCAGGGAAGTTGGCGCATAGCGCGCGCACCTGTCGGACGATCTCCTCCTGCGCCGCGGTCAGTTCAAATTGCATTGATTCATCCTATTGCAAATTCCGTTTCGGGTTCCGATTCTGAGCAAATAATTGGCAGATGCACGTTAGAAGGGCGTCATGATTTACGCAAGTTTCGTGGCTGTCGCACCGGCGAACAAGTTACGACAAGGCTACCGTCAGATTATTACGCCGGTACGAATCTTGTAACCAACCAAGCCGGTTTCATGAACCGGCGCCCCACACGTGTGGGCGAAAGGCGGCTTTTTGCAGCCGCAGGGAGGGAGGATCGAGTGAACATCAAAGTGAGGAATCGGGCCGTTCCAAGGATGGTGATTTCGGCGGCCTCGGCGATGCTCATGCTGCTGGCGGGGGTCAGCGCATGGGCCCAAGTCACCACGACGGTCACTTCGAGCTCGTCGGTGGTGGTCAGCGAGCAGCAGCGCTTGCAGCAGCTGGGTGCCGACGTCAGCAATCTGCAAGTGCAAGGCAACTCGAACACGACTGAGATCACAAAAATCGAGAAGGCGATCACGGTCGCGCCGCCTGCCGATGCCAACGCCAAGCCGGCGACGGTTGGCGAGCACGTGGGACTACTGGAGAAGAACTTCGGCGATCTGAAGAACGACCTGGCTACCAATCTAGGGATTCACGTCCACGGACTCGTGGACGCCGGCTACGAGTACAACGTCAACCGGCCTGACACCGCCAATAGCAAGGGCGGCTCGAACGCGTTTTCCACGGGCGGCAGTCTCAACCAGTTGCGCGTGTTCGATCCCAACGCGAACAGCTTCTCGCTGACCCAGGGCAACATCCACATCGATCGCACGGTCGACAGCGGAGTGGGCTTCGTCACCGATATCAACTTCGGCAACGTCGCCAACGTGCTCGGGCAGGCAACTCGTTACTCGAACATCAACCCGGCGGGGGCCAGCAACACAATCGTTGATCCCACCCAGTTCTACCTGACCTACACGGCGCCAGTGGGAACCGGGATCAATTTTTCGGCCGGCCGGTTCGTGACGCTGTTGGGTGAGGAAGTCATCCCGGTCTACAACAACCTCGACTACAATGAGACCCGAAGCTTTCTGTTCGGCTTCGCGATCCCGTTCACCCACACCGGCATCCGCGCCCAGTACACTGTCAACGACTATGTGGGCGGGACGATCGGCGTCAACAACGGATGGGACGATATGTCCGACGGCAACGATGGCAAGACCGTCGAGGGCGAGGTCACGCTCAACACCAAGGACAAGAACCTCTCGCTGGTCTTGAACGGAATCTACGGCCCCGAACAGGTCAACAACTCGCACTCCAAGCGTGGTGTCTTTGATACAGTAGTCACCTGGAAGCCGTGGTTCTTCAACGGTGTGACGTTGATCGGCAACTACGACTTTGGGCACGAGACCGGACCGGTGTGGACCGCGCCATTGGTCACCTCGTTCGGCAACAACCTCAATAATGATCTCGTGGGCCCCAATGGAACGGTGAAGATCAACCATGCGGTCGAGTGGCAGGGATTCGCGGGCTACGTCATATACGACCCGACCGATGCGCTCGAGTTGGCCACGCGTGGCGAGTGGTTCTCGGATCCGGACGGCGCGCGCACCGGGCTTAAGCAGAACCTGGGCGAGATCACGCAGACCATCGCGTACAAAATCCCCGGCACTACTGGTCTGCTGAGCCGCTTCGAGTATCGGCACGACGAGTCCAACGCGAGACCGTTTTTCTCCAGCGACGGGTTCGTGCAGAACCCAACAACCTCTCCGAAGTTTGGACTGCCCCTGCATACCTACTCCGGACAGGATACGTTCACGGCTGCGATGATCTATTCGTTCTGATCGCAGCGAAACTGCGCACGAGGAGCGCGCGGGCGACGGGTCTGTCTAGGCGGACCCGTCGCCTTTTGTTATTCAGGTTCGGTCGCGAAGCTTTCCAGCTTGCGCGCGCTCCGCGATGAACTTGCCGGCCGCAATCGTAATCCTCGTCCTGTTGCTGTTCGGTCCGCTCGCATTCCATCTGATCGAGCGCAACATCGAGCTCTACTGCCTCGCACTCGGAATAATCGCGACCATCTTCGCCGGCGGCTTCGAACGCGAGGTCGTTGAGCACGCGGTGACCGAGCCGATCTTGATCAGCGTCGCAGTGATCGTCGCCGGTCTGGTCTTTGGATGGACGCGGCAGAATCTCGAGGGGCTGTTCGCGAAGCTTCGCCATCGCGTTCCGCGTGCGATTCTGGCCGGCGGAGCGATTCTCGTCCTCGCGGCGCTCTCGAGCTTGATCACAGCTATCGTTGCGGCACTGGTTCTGGTCGAAGTCGTCGGGCTGCTGCATCTCGACGACCGCGCGCGAACCAACGTAACCGTCGCGGGATGCTTCGCGATCGGCCTCGGCGCGGCGCTGACCCCGATCGGCGAGCCGCTCTCGACGCTCGCAGCGCATGCGCTCGGGCTCGGGTTCTTCGGATTGTTCGAGCTGCTCGCGCCGTACGTAATTCCGGGGATGATCGCGGCGTCGATCGCCGCCGGCATGTTCGCACGCGAGGGCGGTGGGCGCGCGCCGCAGAGCCACGTCCGCGCTGCGGAGCAGTCGCCGTCGGCCGCAGTCGTGCAAGGCGTCAAGGTATTCGCGTTTATCGCGGGACTGGTGCTGATCAGCAATGCCTATGCAGCGCTGGCGACCCGCTATGTCGCGGCGCTCAGCAGCGACGCCTTGTTCTGGGCGAACACGGTGTCGGCGGCGTTGGATAATGCAACATTGGTGGCTCTCGAAGTGCACGATATGACGCTGGTCCGCGCGCGCGAGGCGATCCTCGCGCTGCTCGTCTCGGGCGGGATGCTGATACCGGGGAACATCCCGAATATCGTGAGCGCGGGCGCGCTCAGAATCGGCAGCGTCGAGTGGGCGAGGCTGGGCGTTCCGATGGGACTGGTAATGCTAGGCATCTATTTTGCTGTTCTTAAAATCTTAGCCTGAGTTCGCTGAAACGAGCGGAACCGCTCGTCGTGAAAAATGCACGATGATTTGACAGGCGCGGTGACCGCGAGTGGTTTGATGCTGTCCAAGGAGGCGGCAATTGCGCGCTTTTCGAGCGTTGCGTTCGGTGCGGTTTCGTGACAGAAAAGCTGCCTTGCTAGAGTTCGATTTGGAATTCATAATTTCGACTAAACGCATGGGTCCGCCGTCCCGTTAAATTGAGCGGCGAGGAGGAATCGGGTTCGATGACGCCGAAACAAGTTCTCCAGATGATCAAGGAAAAGGGCGCGACGATGGTCGATATCAAGTTTATCGACCTGCTCGGCCAATGGCAGCACTTCACCGCTCCCATTTCCGAATTCAAGGACGAAGGCCCCTTCGAGGACGGACTGGGCTTCGATGGGTCGTCGATTCGCGGATGGCAGGCGATCGACGCCAGCGACATGCTCGTGATTCCCGATCCGAATACGGCGGTGATGGATCCGTTCACCAAGGAACCGACTCTCAGCCTCATCTGCAACATCATGGATCCGATTACCCGCGCGGATTACACGCGCGATCCGCGCAACGTGGCGCGCAAGGGTGAGGCGTACCTCAAATCGACTGGTCTCGCGGACACCGTCTATTTCGGACCGGAGCCCGAGTTTTTCATCTTCGACGGTGTGCGCTACGACACCAATTCCTACTCCAGCTACCACTACATCGAATCGAACGAGGGCATCTGGAATAGCGGGCGCGAAGGCAACGTCAAAGGCGAGGGCCAGAACCTGGGCTACAAGCCGCGCCACAAGGAAGGCTACTTTCCGGTGCCGCCGCTCGACAGCCTGCAAGACATCCGCACCGAGATGGTGCTCGAGATGGAGCGGGTCGGCATCCGCGTCGAGAAGCAGCATCACGAAGTCGCGACCGCCGGACAGGCGGAAATCGACATGCGTTTCCAGCCGCTGGTGAAGATGGCGGACTGGCTGACCTGGTACAAATACATCTGCAAGAACGTCGCGGTGCGCCACGGGATGACGGTGACATTCATGCCCAAGCCGATCTTCGGCGACAACGGCACCGGGATGCACGTGCATCAGAGTTTGTGGAAAGGCGACACGCCGCTGTTCGCGGGTTCCGGGTACGCCGGGGTTTCGGAGTTGTGCCTGCACTATATCGCGGGCATCCTGCATCACGCGCCGGCGCTCGCCGCGTTCACCAACCCGGGCACCAACTCGTACCGCCGGCTGGTGCCGGGCTTCGAGGCGCCGATCAATCTCGCCTACTCCAGCCGCAATCGTTCCGCCGCGGTGCGAATCCCGATGTACTCGCCGTCGCCCAAGGCCAAGCGTATCGAGGTGCGCTTCCCCGATCCGACCTGCAACCCGTACCTGTCTTTCACCGCGATGATGATGGCGGGGCTCGACGGAATTCAGCGCCGGCTCGATCCCGGACAGCCGCTCGACAAGGACATCTACGCGCTCACGCCCGCCGAGCTCGCCGAGGTGCCGGGGATGCCGCCCTCACTGGAAGCGGCGCTCGACAATCTGAAGCGCGACCATGAGTTCCTGCTCAAGGGCGACGTCTTCACCGATGACCTGATCGAGACCTGGATCGACTACAAGATGAGCAAGGAAGTAAGCGCGATACGGCTGCGTCCGCATCCGTACGAGTTCGCGCTCTACTTCGACTCGTAAGCCGCGGGCCACCTCCACAAAAGCGAAGCGGCGGGCATCACGCCCGCCGCTTTATTTTCTCCCGTTATTTTCTTGTCTACTTGTTCATGATGCCGGCAGCGGATGCGATCGCTTGCACTCGTTTGCGACTTCCGACATGGTCGCGAAATAAACTCCGTCGTGCGCGCGGATATAATTCACCAGCCGCTCGAGCATCAGCAGCCGATGGCCCCGGCCGATCACCTGCGGATGCATCGTAAGCGTGTACACGCCGGCGCCGAGCCGATCGTAGAGATAGTCGAAATCGCCCGACCAGATTTCATACACCGCGCCCGGCGACGCGAGGCCCTGCTGGATCCCCGCGCGGCTGGTGACGTACTCGAACGCCGGAAAGTCGTCGAGTCCCCAGGTGAACGGGATCTCGACGAGGGCGACCAGGTTGCCAAACTCGTAGGGACCGTCCGCCGGCGCGCGATCGCCGATGCGCATGTAGTACGGCTCGAAGTCGTGGCCCATCAGGCTCGAGTCATAATGGAAACCGCGTTTTAAAAGCAGTCCGACCATGTTCTCGCTCAGCCCGGCGCCCGGCGAGCGATAGCCGACGGGCCTGCGTCCGGTGAGCCGCTCGATCACCTCGTTGCCCTTGTCGAGAATCTGCGCTTCGTCTTCAGCGTTCTTCGGATGCGAATGGAGATAGCCGTGATTCCCGATCTCGTGACCGCCCGCGACGATGCTCTCGACAATCGCGGGAAACGTCTCCGCGCTATGACCGGGGATGAACCAGGTCGAGCGGATGCCCCACTCGCGCAGCATTGCGAGCAGCCGCTCCGCGCCGACTCTGCCGAACTCGCCGCGCGAGATCGCGCTCAACGAGCGAGCGCGAAAACCGCCGAGCCACAGCGAGATCGCGTCGAAGTCGAAACTCAGGCACACCGCGATTTTCTTCGCCATCGGAGTACGAGCACCTCAGGTCGCCGGGTTGCCGCCCGCCTTGCTGGCCGCCTCGAGCTTCTCGAGCCGGTCCTGGAGCTTTTTGTTTTCGTCGCGCAGCTTGTCGATATCCTCGCGGAGCCGCTGCCCCTCCTCGACGCGCGAGCGGCCTTCGCTGATCGCCGCGATCGCTTCGTTGGCGCGGCGCTGAATCCTGCCGTCCAGTTCGCGATCGGCAAGTCGTCGCAGCGCCGGAATCGCGCGCGGGTCGGCGAGCTCTTCGAACGCTCCCGGAATCCGCATCCGCACCATGAACTCCGGGTCCGCGGCCATCGGCATCAAGAAGTCGAGAACCTCCGCGCGCCGCGAATCCTTGAGCGCGCCGAGTTTCGCCATCGCGCCGATCGCCGCGACGCGCGCGCGCGGCGGCCGCCCGTATCCGCACCAGCCGCGCGCGAGATCGATGGTGCGCTCGTCGCGCAGCTCCGCCATCCCGGCGAGCGCGTGGGTGCGAATCACGTCGAGATATGAATCGCGCTCCAGCGCCCGTTCCAGATGCTCATGCGCTCGGCT
This sequence comes from Binataceae bacterium (SeqCode), assembly GCA_036521875.1. Lineage (GTDB taxonomy): Bacteria > Desulfobacterota > Binatia > Binatales > Binataceae > DATDGX01. Next base: position 6,732 of record DATDGX010000007.1, on the reverse strand, counting down.
GTCGCGCGTCCGGCCCAGCGCGAGCGCTGCTTCCGCCTCGACGAAGTAACTCGGGTCGTGGCGCGCGAGCAGTTCGGCGAGCGCCGACGCGGCCTCCGCATGGTCGCGGAACTCGCCGAGCGCACGCACCACGGCGCGCCGCGCCTTCGGGTGCGTCAGCGTCAGACCCTCGAGCAGCGCCTTGAGTGCGCCGCTCGTTCTGATCGTTCCGAGCGCCGCCGCCGCGTCGGCCTGCACGCCCCAGAATTTGTCCTCGAGCATCGCCGTCCGAATCGCCGCGGTGGCCTGCGGACTACCTTCCTGGCCCAGCTCGCGCGCCGCGTCCGCGCGGCCGATCGCCTCGGGCGCGTGCTTGAGCGCGGTCTCCAGCGCCTCGCGCCCGCGCTTGTGCTTGATGCTCTTCACGATGTCGTGTTCGGGATCGAAGCGCACCGCCTTGGGCGCCTTGGCGGCGACGAAGTTGAAGTTCTGTTCGCGATCCTTGATCTCGACGCGATGGCGCGTCTCGTTTCCATCCGCGTCCATCAGCGCGATCGTCACCGGAAATCGGAACAGTGGCGTGGTGTCACTGGTCTTGTGCGTCTGCTTCACCGTGACGGTCGCGAGCTTTTCCTTGTCGTCGAACGAGTTGCTGACCTCGATCTCGGGATGGCCCTCCTGGTAGACCCATTGGCTGAAGAAGAACTCGAGGTTGCGGCCGGTGCTGTCTTCGAACGCGCGCTCGAGGTCCTTGGTGATCACGTTCTGTCCGCGATGCCGCGTGCAATAGAGATTGAGCGATCTGAAGAACAGCTCGTCGCCGACCAGCCGGCGCAGCATGTGCAGCACCAGGCTGCCTTTCTCATATAGATGCCGATCGAACAGCTCGATCGGATTGCGATAGCGGTTGCATACGATCGGACGGCGATAGCGATGCGCGTCCTCGTCGAGGTAGGCGCCGCGGTCCTGGCGCAGGTTCCAGGCGAACTCGTCGGCGCCTTCATTTTCCTCGCACCACATCGCTTCGAAGTACGTGGCGAAGCCCTCGTTCAGCCACGCATGCGACCAATCGCGGCAGGTGAGCAGATCGCCCCACCATTGATGCGCCAGCTCGTGCGCGACCAGCGGATCGCTCTTGAAGTCGAGATGCGCGCGGGCGTCGTGCAGCGTGTCGGCGGTCTGCGTGGTCGCCGAGGAATTCTCCATCCCGCCGAAAATAAAATCGGTCACCGCGACTTGCGCATACTTGGCGTAAGGGTAGGGCACTCCGATGACGCGCTCGAAGAACTGGATCATTTTGGGCGTGTTGCCGAATGCGCGCCGCGCATCATCCTCGCGTCCCGGATGCACGTAGTAGAGAACCGGCACGTTTCCCGCGCGCTCCTCGACTGCGACGAACTCGCCGGCGGCGAGCGTGATCAGGTAGGTCGAGTGGAACACGTCGTGGCGCCAGTGGAAGGTGCGGGTCTTGCGCGCCGCATCGGCGCTGCTCGAGACCAACGCGCCGTTGGAGACCGCGATGAAGTTCTCAGGCACGGTCGCGATCACTTCGCTGGTCGCGCGGTCGTTCGGGTAATCGTAGCAGGGGAACCAGTAGCGCGAGTCCTCGTCCTCGCCCTGCGTCCACGCCTCGACCGGCTTGTTCGGATACGCCGCGTCGGGACCGACGAAGTAGAGTCCGCGCCGCGGATGCGCCGAATACTCGATCGCGACTTCGGTCTCCTCGCCGGCGCGGAGCGCGCGCGGCAGCGTCACCTTGAGTTTGCGATCGACAGTCTCGAACGCGGCCGGCTCGCCGCCGGCGCGCACGCCGGTGACCGCTAGCTCGGCGGCGTCGAACTCGAGACGATCGACGCCGTCGAGGATCGCGGCGAGGCGATGGGTCGCGGTGCCGGCAATCGACTTCGCTGCGAAATCCAGCGTGACGTCGAGCTTGATATGCCTGATGTCGGCGATCCGGTCGCGCGCCCATTGCGGCTCGACGTACGCGGGCTGAAAGGCGCGGCGGTCGCGGGCCAGTTGCGAGGTGAAGGCATTGCGGTCGCCGATTTCAGCGGCGAGTTGATCCAGGAAACGCGGCTTCTGCATGAACCGGGATAGTAGGAAGCATCGCCTCGGCGCGCAATTGCCCGCGTGTTCATGCTCAGGTTCGTTTCGAGAGAAAAACGGTTTCCGGATATTCAGCTCGATCGTCGAATCCTTGTCAGCAGTGCGGAATACTTCTGAGCGCGCTCGAGATCATCGCGGCAAAGCTCATGACCGAAGTGACGCCGCACCGCATCGTACATGGCTTTGCTCGGCGTGGTCAGGTAGCGCTTGCGGGTCGCGTAAAGCGGCCGCACGTGCATGCGCCGGATGCCGGTGGCGAGCCATTCCGCGAGTTTCCCGGCGAACTTTGGCCAATCGATCGCCTTGCCAGGATTTTCGGCAGCGTCGCCTATCTCTCGGAAATTCAGGAACTCGAGAAACCTGAATGGGAGCGATATGAAAGTCGCCAGGGCGTCGGCTCGATTGGTTTTGTGGAGATCGTCGAACGATTTTTCGATTTTGTAGGCCTCCGCGAGTTTCTTCTGCGGCGATACATCTTTCGAGGCGAGATATTCGTCCAGCTCGGCGAACCGCTTGCGCACCTTGCGGTATTTTTCCCTGATCTCGAGCGCCACCGTTGGCAGGTCGCTCAGCTTTTCGGCGCTGGTAAGCGCCTCGAATGCCAGCGGAGGAAGCTGCACGATATCGTCCGGATCGGCCTTGCGCCGCGCGGTCTCCCACACCCGGGAGAGGCTGCGATATCGTTCAGCCAGTGTTTCTCTTAGGACCCGGAACGCATGCCGCTCCCGCCTGACTTTGTCCTGGCGAAGATATAACGGCGAAGCATGAGCCCACAGCACGAGCGGAATCTCCAGCAGCTCCTCGAAGGCGACACTCACGCTCAAATCGATGGCATGTGCCGCGAATGCACTATCGAGTGACAGCTCATTGGCGCGCAATGTGTTCGGGATCTGTGATCGAATCTCCCGGCTGTCCGGGGTTGCCAGGAGTTGCTCCCCCAGCCCCATTGGGTCGTTCGACGAAACGCTGATCCGTTGCAGCGTATTGTTCCTGACGAGAGCGTCGGCGATTGGATTGATTTCGGACGATAGCGGCTTGATTGGTCCAGTGAATACCAGCGTCTCGTGCACCGCGAGAGCATCGAGCCCGGCGCACAGGTCGAGAAAGTAGAGCATGTCGAATTCGCGCCGCAGCCAATCCAGCTCTGGAAATGTGGCGAGCACGTTTACCAGCGCCTCACCCGGCTTGACCTCTAACAATGGCTTCTTCATCGTTCCCCCATCACGCCAGGCAAGGTGAGCGTTCCGCGAATCGGCTCACCGATCCGCTCCGGATTGGTGCTCCTCACCTGCGTCGAGCGGACGTCCCGACATGCGATCGCTTCACTCGTTGTGGGTCGCGTCTGCGTGGTATTCGAAATCGATCAGATAGACGTTCTCACCCGGTCCATGTTTTGCCACTTTCAGAAGATCGACAACACCCAGAAAGCCGGAGCGTCTCGCCAGTTCGGGAGTGACCTCCGCGAGCGTGATTCGCCGAATCGAGGTCACTTCAATGAACCCTTCGCCCAAGCTGTAAAATCCGCCGACTTTGACATGCGGCCCACGCCATATCCTCACGCTGCAGGTGACTTCGCCGCGCATGATTGGCGCGCGCAGCCGCTTAGTAAACATCATCGACGATCCACAGCCTCTTCTTGGTCGTTGGCGGAGGCTTCAGAGCGCGAGGAGCGCGCCTTCGTTCGGCGCGAGCCTTAGGGTGCCGTGAATCGGTTCGTCGATTCGATCCGCATTGGTGCTCATCACCAGCTTGCCTTCAACCGGTTTGATTTCGCGCGGCTCCGTCGTGAAGTTGAGCGCGACCATCGCGCGGCTCCCCGCTATCTCGCGGAAGTAGACCAGGCAGTCCTCGGGTGCGCCGTCGAAACCTCGATAGCCGCCCTCGACCAGCACTGGCATCGCGGCGCGCATCTTGATGAGCCGCCGGTACAACGAGAGCATCGAGCGCGGATCGCCCGCCTGCCGCGCCGCGTTCACGCTGGTGAAATCGCCGCACGGAAGCCACGGCGTGACGCCTGCATTGGCGAAGCCGCCGTTCGGCGCGTCGGACCATTGCATCGGCGAGCGGCATCCGTCGCGGCCGACCGGGTCGCGTTTGCGCTCCGCGGCGCTCTCGACATTGGGCATCGCGAGCTCCTCGCCGTAATAGATGAAAGGGGTGCCGCGCAGCGTCATCAGCATCATCACGGCGACGCGTGCGCGCGCCTCGCCGTCGCCGCCGTGGCGCGAATAACGAGTCACGTGCCGCGGGAAGTCGTGATTGGAGAGCGTCCAGGTCGGCCACGCGCCGGCGCCGAAGGTGCGCTCGGTGTCCTCGATCGCGGCGCGAAATTTGTTCGCGTCGTACGGGCAGAACAGGAACCGGAAATTGAATCCGAGCTGCAGCTCATCGGCGCGGAGGTAATCGGCAAGCCCGTTCGCTTCGCGCGGCCACGTCTCGCCGACCATCATGCGGTCGCCCGGGTAGCCGTCGAGCACGCGGCGAAAACCGCGGATCAGTTCGTGGACCTCGGGCTGATCGGTGCTGTAGACTGGAATCTGCGTTCCCCTCGCGGCTAACGGGATATGCGGGTCCGCGTCGGCACGAAGCGGATTGTCGCGCAGGCGCGCGTCCTTGATGAGCTGCGAGATCACGTCGATGCGAAATCCGTCGGCGCCGCGATCGAGCCAGAACCTGATGACGTCGTGCATCGCGGCAACCACCGCGGGATTGCGGAAGTTCAGGTCGGGCTGCTGCTCGAGGAACATGTGCAGATACCACTCGCCGGTTGGCGCGTCGTACTTCCACGCCGGGCCGCCGAACAGGCTCTGCCAGTTGTTGGGCGGGCGGTCAGGAGGACCCGGCGCCCAAATGTACCAGTCGCGCTTCGGGTTGCTGCGCGAGGAGCGCGACGCGACGAACCACGGATGCTGCTCCGAGGTGTGATTGGGAACCAGGTCGACGATTACGCGGATCTGCCGGCGATGCGCCTTGGCGACCAGCCGATCGAAAGCGGCGAGGCCGCCAAAATCAGGATGCACTCCGCAGTAGTCACTTACGTCGTAGCCCCAATCGGCGAGCGGCGACGGATTGATCGGATTGAGCCATATCGCACCGACGCCAAGCGAGTTCGGCGCGCCGCCCAGATAGTCGAGATGCGCGGTGATGCCGTCGAGGTCGCCGATACCGTCGCCGTTGCTGTCGGCAAAGCTGCGCGGATAGATCTGATAGAAGACCGCGCTCTTCCACCACGGAATGCTCATCGAGTCTGTTTAGTTCGGAGCGCCGCGAAGAAGCAATGGCGACGAAGAAACGGTTCCGCGCGACCGCGTTGTATGCGCGATCGATGGAGGCGCTAAGCCTTGAGTTTCGTCTCGAACTCGATCAGGAGCTGTGTGAACAGCTTGGGGTCTTCGCCGTGCATCGAGTGTGGCATTCGGGGGAGTGATCGGTAGTCAATCGGCTGGCCGGCGCGCGAGACCAGTTCGCACACGCGCTTTGCCTGCAGGTCCGAGGCGGCGCCCACGATGTAACCGCCATCGTCATCGACGTGGCGGAAATGGTGCGTATACAACACCGGACATTTGACGCTAGCCAGCATCCGCGCGTGGTCACAGCTCGCGAATACGGTACCCTCCCAAAAGGCGCGGCCCCACTCCGGATCGTATTCCTTCATGCGCTGCGGGATCTCGCCCTCGGCACCAAACATCAGCGGGACAAGTGCGCGCGACAGCCAATCGGGAAGCTCCGTCCTGGCCGCTTCGAGCATCCCCGCCCAATCGCCCACGCTCCATTGGTCGCCAAGGTATTTGCTCATCAAGCCGAAAATCGGTCCGATGGCCTGGCGGAGCGACGGTCCACAAGAGGTGTCGACCTCCGAGGAGAACAACGGAGGGTCTTCATAGTGGGCGCCGCGAATCGTGCCGGACATCGCGTAGGCGGAAAGCCACGCGGAGATCACGCCCCCCGACGAGAGCCCACTGACAATGACCGGTCGCCCGATGACGAGCGCGATGAACCGGACCAGGTCGTTGCCGAAGTTGTCGATGGTGTAGCGCCCCGGAGTCCTGCTCGATCGTCCCTGCCCGCGCAGGTCGACGGCGAAAGCCTGGAAATGCTCCTGCAGCAGGCCCATCGCCTGCTCATAGCCCCACCACGATTCGGTTTGTCCCGGTATCAGCAACAAGGCAGGCTTCTCTGGCGTTCCCGCTGTCGCGTAATTGATCACGACCTCGCCGGTGTCGATCGTTTGCTCCGGATAGGCGTGGGCGATGTAGGTTGCGGGGTTATCGGGGCCGAATCGAAGTGCGCTCACGATCTGATCTCCTTGCCGGGGACGTTTGTCTCAACGGAAGGTCAGGTCCCAGGCGCGCCGGCGACCCGACTATTGTGGTGATGAGTGTCGATGCGTCCGCGTGTGGTCATAGCACCAGCTCCGGTTTCGTCGTGCCGAGCAGCATCCCGCCGACTGCTCGCGCCATCGAATCGGGCACCAGGTACGCGTGCGCCATGGCGCCCTGCACGTCCTGAAAACGGCGCTGCAGCGGGTGATCGAGGAAAATTGATCGGCCGGTTGCGGCGCGGAAGAGATCGCCGACCGCCTGGCCAACCACCTCGCAGCCGCGGTTCATGTTCCAACGCACCTGCGCGCGTTGCTTCATCGAG
>DATDGX010000006.1:0-64727 GCA_036521875.1 Binataceae bacterium (SeqCode) | reverse complement strand
ACGAGCGCCGAGAGACCGATCGGCCCCGCGCCCATCACGACGCATCCCATCCCGGACTTGATCCGCGACCGATTGACGCCGTGCAGTCCGACCGAGAGCGGCTCGATCAGTGCGCCTTCACGCGAGCTTATCTTGTCGGGCAGTTTGAGCAGGCTGCCCGCGCCGCAGATGACATATTCGGCATAGGCGCCCGGGAGCTGGCCCAGACCGAGGCCGCGATTCTTCGCGCAATGAGTTGCGTCGTCGCGCTTGCATGCATCGCAGGTGCCGCATGCGATATACGGCAGCGAGGTCACTCGCTCGCCGAGCTGATAGCCGCTGACGCCCGCGCCGAGCTCGGAGATCTCGCCGCAGAACTCGTGGCCCATCACCGAATCGACCGGCAAGTTCATTCCCCGCTGCACCATATGCAGGTCGGAGCCGCAGATTCCGCAATTGTGGACCTTGAGCAGAACTTCGCCGGCGCCCGCGCTCGGCTTGGGGATGTCGACCACTGCCATCTCGTTTTGTCTTTTGAAGACCGCGGCTTTCATGCGAATTTTCTCCGTCGTGATGGGTCGCGAGCCGGTTCTTTTTGCCGCGCGCCTTAGATTCAGATCGTCGCGAGCGGCCCGCTCAGGCGGCTCGGCTACCTTGCTGAATCAGTTCGATCTTGTAGCCGTTGGGGTCTTCGATGAACGCGATGACGGTGCTGCCGTGCTTCATCGGTCCGGGCTCGCGCGTAACTTTGACGCCCTTTTGCCGGAGCTGGTCGCAGGTCTGGTAGATGTCGTCGACGCTGACCGCGAGATGGCCGAATGCGTCGCCCACGTTGTACTTCGAGGTTCCCCAGTTCCAGGTCAGCTCGACGACGGTACCTTCGGCCTCGCTGCCATAGCCGACGAAGGCGAGGGTGAACTCGCCGCCGGGAAAATCGTTCTTGCGCAGCAACTTCATCCCGAGCGCATCGCAGTAGAACTTGAGCGACTCGTCGAGGTTGTTGACCCGGAGCATCGTGTGCAGGAAGCGCATGTTGTTGCCGTCCTCTTTACGCTACATCGGTGTGGTAGATGTTCGATCTCTAACACTTGATCCAAGCAAAGCGAAACCCGACTCTGTTTTCGCGCTTCTTTTTTATTAAGAACGGGAAGGCTGAGACCTCGATGAGGTTTCAGTACGAATCGCTACGGCGCGACGACCAGGACCCGAAAGGTGCCGTCGACCGGGTGCGGCCCATGCAGGCCGATAGTGTAGTCCGCGGTTGGCAGGTAGAGGCGGCCGGTCTTTGGATCCTCCGCGATGGTCCGTGCTCCGCGCTCAGTGGCGATCCGATCGACGACCGAAACGTCGCGCGGACCTGCGACCCGAAGCACGGCGATCTCGCCGTTCTTGAGGATGCTGCCGGCAGTCGGAATGTAGGCCACGCCGCGCTGCTGGTCATAGAGCACTGCGTCCGGATGCGGACCGATCTCGAGGTCGGCGACTTCATGTCCGTCGGTGGCGTCGAGCACCTTGGCGTGGCCGTTTCCGCAGGCCGAAATCAAGAGGTGATACGGCGCAACGTAGGCCAGTCCACTCGGCTCCTCGCATCCGGCCAGCTTAAACATCGTCTTGACCTGATTCGTTTTGGTATCGATGACAGCTATCTGCGCCTTGTCCTCGACGTTGACGAACAGAGTGCCCGCGCCGTCGACGGCCGCGAATTCCAGCTTACCGCCAACCGGGATGCGCGCGAGCTTTTTGGTATTGGCGGGGTCGGGGTCGATGACCGTCACGAAGCCGCTGTCGCCGTTCATGATGAAGGCGTGCCCGCTCGCGGGGTCATAAGCCGCCGCGTCCGGAAACTTGTCCACCCGGATGGTCGCCTCGATAGCGCCGGTGGTCCCGTTGGCCAGAGTCACCGTGTTGCTGGTGCCGTTGGTGATCAGCAGCCGACCGTCGGGCAGGAGAACATTGGCATGGACGTGATCGCCCGGCGCCAGACGGGTGACGGTCTGGCTGCCAGGATCGATTGCCATGACACCGAATCCGCGGCTGATGAGCACGCGGCGCTTCGCGGCGTCGAAGCTGGCGTAATCCCAACCGCCATCGGGGCCTTTGATTTCGGCCACGATCTTCGGACTCGGGGCGGATTGGCAACTGGCGGGCGCGCACATCGCGAGCAAAGCAAGCGCGATCAGCGCGCTCCTTACCGATCGGATCTGCGTGGTTCGCATCAGCCGGGCGCGCATCGGAGGGCGCACTACTGTTTCTTTTCGCCGGCGCGCGGAGTGCCGCGCGCGGCAATCGCCTTGTTCAGATCGTTACGAATCTCGGCGAACACCTGCTCGGTCGGCGCGATTCCGGCAGCGCGCATCCGCTCGATCAGTTCCCATCGCTGCAACCCGAGTATCGCCTGCGCTTCGTGCTCGTGCAGGCGCTTGACGCGGACCAGATCGAGAATCGCCAGTTCGCGCACGCGCACCGCGAAGTCCGCCTCGGGAAATTGCGCGTCGAAGACGTCGCCGGGCAGGTCGAGTTTAATTTCCATCGTGAATTTCACTCGACTTTCCGCGATCGCTTTCTTGAAGTCAAACCCACACGGCCAAGCGGCCTCGAGAACGGCGGACGGGCGCACATTCGCTTTGCGAATCGGGCTGGATGTGTTTTAGGTATATTGGCGGAGCGCCGGTAAGAGATTGTATCGCCGCCGCCGGGGCAGGCGCCGCGCCTTGGCCGCCCCAGGAGAAAAAGTCGAGATGGATTTCAATTTCACTCCCGAGGACGAAGCGTTCCGCAAGGAATTTCGCGCCTGGCTCGACCAGAACAAACCCGATCAGCCGCTCGAGTTCGATACCTTTTTCGAGGAAGACGAGAAGGAGTGGGCGCGCCGGCTCGGATGGTACAAGAAGCTCCATTCCGGCGGATGGACGGGCGTGGAATGGCCGAAGGAATATGGCGGGCGCGGAGCCGGCGTCCTACAATCGATCGTTTACAACCAGGAGTTGAGCCGGGCGCGCGCGCCGATTCCCTACGTCGGCTCCGGGCTGGGATTGATCGGACCGACGCTGATCCATTGGGGCAGTGAGGAACAGAAGAAACGTTATCTGCCGAAAATTCTGAGCGGCGATGAGATCTGGTGCCAGGGATACTCGGAGCCGAACGCGGGCTCGGACCTCGCCTCCCTGCAAACACGCGCGGTCGAAGACGGCGACGACTTCGTGGTCAACGGCTCGAAGATCTGGACCTCGAGCGCGCAGTATGCCGACTGGATTTTTCTGCTGGTGCGCACCGACGTCAACGCGCCCAAGCATAAGGGGATAAGCTACCTGCTGGTCGACATGAAGAGTCCCGGCATCGACGTGCGTCCGCTGGTGCAGATGTCCGGCGCGAAGGGATTCAACCAGGTGTTTTTCGAAGACGTGCGGGTGCCGAAGAAAAACCTGCTCGGCGACAAGAACCAGGGATGGCAGGTCGCGATCACCACCTTGATGTTCGAGCGCAACGGCGCCGGCGGTGGAGGTCCGGGACAATCGCAGGAGCTGGCGAAGCTCGCGCAGAAGGTGAATCGCAACGGGCGTCCGGCGTGGGAAGACGCGAGCGTGCGGCAGAAGATCGCGGAGTTCTACTCGGAATCGCAGGCGCTCAAGTTCACCGGCTATCGTCAACTCACGCGGCGGCTCAAGGGGCTGCCGCCGGGGCCCGAGGGCTCGATGATGAAGCTGTGCGGCTCGGAGCTGAACCTGCGGATCGCGATGTTCGCGATGGAGCTGCTCGGGCCGTACTCGCAGCTTGAGCATGGTGCACCGTTCGCGATGGACCAGGGCAAGTGGTCGCTGCGGATGCTCTCGGCGCGCGGCATCACGATCGCCGCGGGCACCAATCAGATCCAGCACAACATCATTGGCGAGCGCGTGCTCGGCCTGCCCAAGGGATAGCGCGAATCGCGGGCAACTCGCGCGCCACTCGATCAAAAATAAAAGAACGAACGCGAAGAAAGGAAACCGACGCGATGGATTTCAACTATAGTCCCGAAGATGAAGCGTTCCGGCACGAGTTCCGCGCATGGCTCGAGGCGAACCGTCAGTTCGCACCGCGTCCGCGCGAAGTGTTCGGCGAAGAGGGCGGCAGCGGATGGGACGAGCAAGTGCGCTGGGCAAAAAAACTCAGCGAGGGCAAGTGGCTCGCGCCCAACTGGCCCAAGGAATACGGCGGGCGCGGCGCGGGGGTGATGCAGACCATCATCTATAACGAGGAAATGGCGCGCGCCGGCACCGTGGTGCCGATGATCGGAATGGGAACGACGCTGCTCGGCCCGACGCTGATGCATTGGGGGACCGAGGAGCAGAAGCGCCGCTACATCCCGAAAATTCTCGGCGCCGAGGAAATCTGGTGCCAGGGCTATTCGGAGCCCGGCTCGGGATCTGACCTCGCATCGCTGCAGACCCGCGCCGTCGAGGACGGCGACTACTACGTGGTCAACGGGCAGAAAGTCTGGACCTCGGCGGCGCAACACGCCGATATGATTTTCCTGCTGGTCCGCACCGATCCCGAGGCACCCAAGCACAAGGGCATCTCATACCTGCTGGTCGACATGCACAGCCCCGGCGTCACCGTGCGTCCGCTGGTGCAGATAACGGGAGCCAAGGGCTTCAACGAAGTGTTCTTCGAGGACGTGCGAGTGCCGAAGAAGAACCTGGTCGGTGAGAAAAACCAGGGATGGCAAGTAGCGATCACGACGCTGATGTTCGAGCGCTCGGGCGGCGGCGGCGATCGCGGCGCGATGGGCCAGGTGCGCGAACTGGCGGAGCTTGCGCGCCATCTGCCGCGCGACGGCGGCACGGCGTGGGACGACGCGAGCGTGCGCCAGAAAATCGCGGAGTTCGCGTGCGAGGCTCATGCGCTCAAGTACACCGGCTTTCGCCAGCTCACGCGGCGCCTCAAGGGCCTGCCGCCGGGGCCGGAAGGCTCGATGATGAAGCTCTGCGGGACGGAGCTGAACCTGCGCGTGCAGATGTTCGCGATGGAGCTGCTCGGGCCGTACAGCCAGTTCGAGTATCGCGCGCCGTTCGCGCTCGATCGCGGCAAATGGTCGTACCGGATGCTGGCGGCGCGCGGCGGCACGATCGCGGCGGGCAGCAATCAGATCCAGCACAACATCATCGGCGAGCGCGTGCTCGGCTTGCCCAAGGGATAGCGCTCAAGTCCAAGTGATAGCGGTCTAGACTGGCAACGATTCGGCGCGCGAAAATCAGCGGCGAGGAAGTAAGTTCATGGATTTCAACTACAGTCCCGAGGACGAAGCCTTTCGCCACGAGTTTCGCGGCTGGCTCGACACGAACAAGCAGTTCGCGCCGCAATCGCGCGAGATGCTCGGCGACGAGAGCGACAGCGAGTGGGATGCGCGCGTCAGGTGGCATCGCAAGCTCAACGAAGACGGGTGGGTCGCGCTCCACTGGCCGAAAGAATACGGCGGCCGCGGCGCCAGCGTGCTACAATCGACGGTCTATCACGAGGAGCTTGAGCGAATTGGATTGAATGTGCCCTACGCCGGGATGGGAATCAGTCTGCTCGGGCCGACCCTGATGCACTGGGGGACCGAGGAGCAGAAGCGCCGCTACATCCCGAAGATTCTCACCGCCGAGGAAATCTGGTGCCAGGGCTATTCGGAACCTGGCTCGGGATCGGACCTCGCCTCGCTGCAGACGCGCGCGGTCGAGGACGGCGACTACTTCGTCGTCAACGGGCAGAAGGTGTGGACCTCGATGGCGCAACATGCGGACATGATCTTCCTGCTGGTCCGCACCGATCCCGCGGTACCCAAGCATAAGGGCATCTCCTACCTGTTGGTCGATATGCACAGTCCCGGCGTCACCGTGCGACCGCTGGTACAAATCACCGGCGGCAAGGGTTTCAACGAAGTTTTTTTCGAGGACGTGCGGGTGCCGCGCAAGAACCTGGTCGGCGAGAAGAACAATGGATGGCAGGTCGCGATCACGACGCTGATGTTCGAGCGCTCGGGCAGCGCGCTCGGCAATCTTTCGGAAATCGAGGAGCTTGCCCGGCTTGCCAAGCGCATACAGCGTAACGGCAAGAGTGCGTGGGAGTATGACAGTGTTCGGCAGAAGATCGCTGGCTTCGCGTGTGAGGCGAACGCGCTCAAGTACACCGGATATCGCCAGCTCACGCGGCAGGTGAAGGGGCTGCCACCAGGGCCGGAAGGCTCGATGATGAAGCTGTGCGGCACCGAGCTCTCACTCAAGATGGCGATCTTCGCGATGGAGCTGCTCGGACCATACAGTCAGCTCGAGTACAACGCGCCGTTCGCGCCGGACCATGGTAAATGGTCGCTGCGGATGCTGTCGGCGCGCGGACCGACAATCTACGGCGGGACGAATCAGATCCAGCACAACATCATCGGCGAGCGCGTGCTGGGACTGCCGAAGGGATAGGAACGGCCGATCGAGAGCGCGGGATTTTCGCTACACCATATGCGACCCGCCGCGCGGATGAAGCGCCGCTGCGATATCGCGGGCGAGGCGTGGAGCTTCCTCAACTTCCAGCGTCGCGGTCATCACGCGAATTGCCGGCGCGGTTTTCAGCCGGAACGATTCGCCAGCCAGTACTGCCCATCCTGAATTCAGGAGCGCCTGGACGGTCGCGGTCTCCTCGGCGACTGGAATCCAGACATTCAGTCCGGAGCGGCCGTGAATCTCGATTCCATGTTTCCTGAGTGCCGCGACTAAGGCTTGCCGGCGCGCCGTGTACGTCTCGGCCGCGCGCCGAACCAGGCGCGTGATCTTCGCGTCGGACCACATCGCAATCACCATCTCCTGCAGAATGTGGCTAATCCATCGCGGGCCCAGGCGCTGGCGCCCCTCGACTCGCGCGATGGTCAGCGGATCGCCCGCGATCAGTGCGAGCCGCAGGTCCGGGCCGAGCGCCTTGGAGACCGAACGCACGACGGCCCATCGCTCGCGGCCAGGGCACAACGAAAACGCCGGCACGCCTGAAATCGGCCCGGTGAAATCATCCTCGACCAGAAGCACCTCGGGCTTGCGGGCAAGAACGTCACCCAGGGCCAGCACCCGCTTTTTATCGAGGCCGGAGCCGGTCGGATTTTGTCCGCGTGGCGTGACGATCACGGCGGAAATTCCCGCGCGCATCGCTTGCGCCAGCGCCTCCGGGGTCGGACCAAACTGGTCGATCGCAATCGGCTCGGCGACCAAGCTCAGCGCCGCAATCAAATCGAGGGTGCCCCGATAACTCGGATCTTCGACTCCGACCAGATCGCCGGGGCCGAGATGCGCCTGGAGGACGCGCTCGATCGCATCCATCGCGCCGCTCGCCATGGTCAGCGACTTCGCCGTTATTCCGTCGGCTTCGAATTGCCGCCGCGCGAGTTCGAGGAGCTCCGCGCTGGTGGTAGTGCCTCCGTACAGTGGCGCTGAGCATTCGATTCTCGGCAGGATATCGCGGAGCGCGGGCAGCAGCTTCACGTCGGGGTTGCCATCCATCAGGTTGCGCACTCCCGCCGGCAAGCGCGGCATCGCTGGCGTCACCAGCGGCGGCCTGCGATTTACCATGGTTCCCCGCCGGCCGCTGCCGCGCAGTAGGCCGCGCATCCGCAGCGCCGAATAGGCGGCGGCCACGGTGGTCGGACTGACCTTCAGGTTTCTCGCCAGCGAACGAATGGCGGGGAGACGCCCGCCCGCGGCCACCCGGCCGTTGCGAATCGCCTCTTCGATACTGGCGGCGATCTGATTGCCTGACTTTCCGCGAATCTGATAATGTGATGATACGTTCATTAGTTTGTACTGTTACATAAAGGAGCGGGAGATGGAAGCGATACGGCCCACCGAACGAACCCGGCTGAAACGACTGCCGAAACGCGCGTCCTATGACCGCGAAGTAGTCCACCGGATCATCGACGACGCCCTGTTCTGCCATGTCGGTTTCATCCAGCAGGGAGCGCCGTTCGTAATCCCCACCCTTCATGTTCGCATCGGCGAGCGGCTTTACCTGCATGGCTCGGCAGCCAGCAGGATGCTGCGGTCCGCTGCGGGCGGAATTCCACTCTGCGTGACGGTCACGCATATCGATGCTCTCATCCTGGCGCGCTCCGCGTTCCATCACTCGGTCAACTATCGTTCCGCCTTAATCCTCGGCAGCGCCGAAGAGGTGACCGATGACGCCGAGAAGACGAGCGTGCTCCACGCCCTTATCGAGCACGTCTTCCCCGGACGATGGCGCGACGCGCGGCCGCCCAATCGACATGAACTGGCGGCAACCAGCGTGCTGGGACTTCTGATCACGGAGGCATCAGCCAAGCTTCGTCCCGGCGGCCCCAACGACGATGAGGAAGACTATGCGCTGCCGATCTGGGCCGGCGTCATTCCGCTGAACGTGGTGCCCGGCGCGCCGATTGCGGACGATCGTCTCGCCGCCGGCATCCAGGTCCCCGAATACGCGACGAGCTATCGGCTTCCACACGCTCGAGGAAACGGCGGGTGATTGCCCATCGCGAAGAATCGCCAAATCCCGGCGCGCGCGAGTTGGCTGCGATGTCGCGAGGGCACCTCGCTGCAGTGTCTCGTGGGGCGAGCCGTAAGTAGACGCCCGCCGCGGCGCCCTGCCCTGCTTGCGCGGGTTTTGACCCGCGGCTTATATAACAGGTGTTAGGGGCCCAGCGGCCAACCGACGCCAGGTGGCGCGGCCAGGCTTGCATCCAGCGACCGGCCCCGCTCACGGAGGCATCGAGATAGATGGATTTCAAGTTCAGCGCCGAGGACGAGGCGTTCCGGCAGGAGTTCAGAAGCTGGCTCGCAGCCAATCTGCCCCCGGACAGCAAGCGCAAAGGTTCCGAGGACGACGAGCTCGGCATGATGCATGAGACCGCCGACGATTGGCAGCGACGGCTCAAATGGCATCGCAAGATGCACGAAGGCCGATGGGTCGGTCTGAGCTGGCCCAAAGAGTACGGCGGGCGCGGCGCGACGATCACGCAGCAGCTCATCTACGGCGAGGAAATGGCCAAGGTCAATGCGCCGATGCTGGTGAACGGCCTCGGCATCATGTTGGTCGGCCCCACCCTCATCCAATGGGGCACCGAGGAGCAGAAGAAGCGCTACGTCCCCAAGATTTTGTCCGGCGAAGAAATCTGGTGCCAGGGATACTCCGAGCCTAACTCCGGCTCCGACGTGGCGTCGCTGCAGACCCGCGCCGTGGAAGACGGCGATTACTTCGTCGTCAATGGGCAGAAGGTCTGGACCTCCGATGCGCATCACGCGGACTGGTGCATCCTGCTGGTCCGCACCGATCCGGAGGCGCCCAAGCACAAGGGCATCAGCTACATCCTCGTCGACATGCATAGCCCCGGTGTCACGGTGCGCCCGCTGGTGCAGATAACCGGCGACGCCAACTTCAACGAGGTCTTCTTCGAGGACGTCAAGGTGCCGAAGAAGAATCTGATCGGCGAGAAGAACCAGGGATGGCAGGTGGCGATCACGACGCTGATGTTCGAGCGCTCGGGAATCGGCGGCGGCCGCGACGTGATGGGCCAGGTCAAAGAGCTGGTCGAACTCGCGAAGTCCGTGCCCAGCAACGGCCACCGCGCATGGGACGACACCAGCGTCCGCCAGAAGCTGTCGCAGTTCGCGTGCGAGGCTGCTGCCCTCAAATACACCGGCTATCGCCAGCTCACGCGGCGGCTCAAAGGACTGCCGCCGGGACCCGAGGGCTCGGTGCTCAAGCTCTGTACTAGCGAGCTCAATCTGCGGATGAACAAGTTCGCGATGGAGATCCTGGGACCATACAGTCAGTTGGAATTCAAGGCGCCGTACGCGTTCGACAAGGGCAAGTGGTCGTACCGGATGCTGTCCTCGAGGGCGCTCACGATCGCCGGCGGCACCAGCGAAATCCAGCACAACATCATCGGCGAGCGGGTACTGGGGCTGCCCAAGGGCTAATCGCGAATTAAAAATCGCACCGAAGGGCAGCCGCGGTGGCTGCCCTTTTCTTTTCTCACTGCTGAGTACTTTGACGAGCAGGCTTCGATGGACGGCAAACTGGTAAGACTCCGGGGCTACGAGAAATCCGACCTCGACGCGGTGATGCGATGGATCAACGACGAAGAAGTAACCGAACTTCTCGGCGGAGAGATGGTGAGCGCGCCGGTGTCATCGGCGGCGGAGGAAAGATTCATCGAGGGCGCGGCGGAACCGTCGCCGACCCGGAAGATCTTCGTGATCGAGTCGCTCGCCGGCTCGAAGTACATCGGCTCGATCGACTGGCGCGCAATCAACTGGCATAGCCGCAATGCCGGAGTCGGGATCGTGATCGGCGAGAAAGCCCTGTGGGGCAAGGGCTACGGCAGCGATGCGGGTGCCTATGCGGCTCGCATTCGACAAGATGAATCTGCACCGCTTGTGGCTTCATGTTTTCGACTTTAATCCGCGCGCGATCGCGTCGTACGAGAAGTGCGGCTTCAAGCGTGAAGGCGTGATGCGCGAGGATCGCTTTCACCGCGGCCGCTACCACGACACCATCGTGATGGGAATTCTCGCCGAAGAATACCGCGCCCTGATTCGCCGAGACTGATTCGGCGACAACAGTTCCGCGCGTCGCACTCAATGGGCTGCCGGACTCCTGGCGCTAGGGGATGGGAGTTGGCGTGCGCGTCGGCGTCTTCTTGGGAGTGGAAGTGGGAGTGCGCGTCGGCGTCGGCGTTGCAGTTCGCGTCGGAGTTGGCGTCAAGGTAGGCGTCGCGGTTCTGGTCGCGGTCGGAGTTGCAGTCGGCGTCGCGGTGCGCGTTGGAGTCGAGGTTGGCGTTGCAGTCGGCGTCGGCGTTGCGGTCCTCGTCGGAGTTGAAGTCGGAGTTGCAGTTGCGGTCGCCGTCGGCGTTGGAGTCCGTGTCGGCGTCGCAGTCGGCGTGGGAGTTGGAGTTCGTGTCGGAGTCACCGTCGGCGTTGGGGTCGTCGTTGGAGTTGGAGTTGGAGTTGGAGTTGGAGTCGGAGTCGCAGTTGCGGTCGCCGTCGGCGTTGGGGTTGGAGTTCGTGTCGGCGTAGCGGTCGCAGTCGGCGTGACGACCGTCGGCGTCGGAGTGGGTGTTCGCGTCGGCGTTGGAGTAGCGCTTGGCGTTCCGGTCGGCGTCGGAGTCGGACTGCCGGGCGGGTCGCCCTCGCCCGCCAGTTCGTACACGCCGCGTCCGTAGGTGCCTGCGAACACCACGCCTAGAGAGTTCTGCTCGAGATCGAAAACCGGCACCGCCGGAATCGTGCCCTGGTTGAACGACGTCCAGTCGGCGCCGCTGTCGATGCTGCGGAACACGCCGATATCGGTCGCGGCCAGCACCGTGTGGCCGGTCGCGTCATTGCCGTCGACGAGCAGTCGAAGCACTGGAACGTCGGGCAGCGCGTTGGCGGGCGGCGGAATCTGGTTGGTTGGATTACCATCGGCCTGCGACCAGGTATCGCCAAAATCGGACGACATGAAGACGTGGCCGATACCGGTCGAGGCGGTAAATCCCGAGATGCTCAGATACGCGATGTTGTAAGCCGTCGGATTGACCGCGATTCCGGTCGCCTGCGTCTGATTGGGTAACAGCAGCGGCGGAAGCTGCGATGTCTTGTCGATCCAAAATGCACCGTTGAGATGCGTCGCATCGACCTGCAAATTCGCCTGGTCAGTGGTGAACAACTTGAACGGCGTTGC
This sequence comes from Binataceae bacterium (SeqCode), assembly GCA_036521875.1. Lineage (GTDB taxonomy): Bacteria > Desulfobacterota > Binatia > Binatales > Binataceae > DATDGX01. The sequence goes on along the minus strand of DATDGX010000006.1, from coordinate 53,057 downwards.
CCGCGCGGTGCTGTTGGTCTCCATCGAGAGCGCGTAGGCCTTGGTGTTGTCGGACGGCGCGAACTCGAGGTCGCCGAGCGCGCAGGCGCCGTTGGCGCATCCGCCGGTCAGGTCCTGGGTCGTTTCCCGCCCCCAGGTGTTCATTCCATCGGCCGACACATAGACCGAATGCGCGCCGAACATCACGCGTTGGGCGATGGCCGGATCGCCTGCGATCGGTGGATAGAACGCGGCCACATCTCCCGCCATCGCGGCCCTGAGCGCTGCCGTCGGCGCGGTCGAAGTCCAGGTCTTTCCGCCGTCGCTCGAGCGTGCGACCGAAGGTCCGGCGCCGGTGGTCGCAAAAGTGTGATACGCGAACGACGGATTTGCTATATCGAAGATCGCAAATCCGCCGTCCTGTCCGTCGACCGCGGTGAAGCCCGCCTGCGGCGGCTGAGTGCCGTCATACCGGCCGGTGCCGAGATCCTGGAAGCCGGCGATGAGCGTGGTGCTGAGCGTCGGGTCCGGCCCCAGAGCCTGAACCTGCGATGCGTTGATCGTCGAGTTGAGCGCAGTCCACGTGAGACTCGGATGGTCGAAGCGATAGAGTCCGCCGTCGGTGCCGTTATAAAAGCTATGCGCGCTGCCTGGGTCGAAGGAGATCGCGTGCTGGTCCGAATGAGATCCGCCGCTTGCGGCGAGAAATGTCCAGGTGGTCCCCGAGTCGCTCGAAACGTAGATTCCCACGCCGCCGAAGGCGACCGTGTCGCCGGTCGGGTCGCCGGGATCGATCGCGAGCGCCTGGTCGAAGAACGATTGCGAAAAGTTCGCGGCGCTCGAGCCGTCGATCGTCACGCTGCCGCCGACCACGGCGCTTGGCACCGTCTTCGCCGTCCAGCTCTTGCCGGAATCCGTCGACTTGAACAGGCCCAGGTATTCGATCCCGTCTGGCGCACCCACCATCGCATAGACGGTGCCGCCGTTCGCGGCGATGCTCGCCCGCCCAACCTGTCCGCTGATGCCGGGAAATGCGAGCGATGACCAGGTGCTCCCGGAGTCGGTCGATGCGGAGACGCCGGTGTCAAGAATCGAGACGTACACATTCGCGGGCGTGACGGTATCGATCACCACCTGCTCAGCCGGGCACGGATCGTTGGTGAAGCACGACGGACCAAAGGTCCCGGCCGGATATGAAATCCACGACGCGCCGCCATCGGTCGAACGCCAGAGGCCGTTCTTGCTCAAGTCGGTTTCGTCGATTGAGGCCTCGGAGCGGCTCGCGGACGATCCATAACTCGCCGCCGCGTAGATGAAACGCGGGCTTCGCGAGGTATCGACGGCGAGGCTCCCGACCGACACGTGCTGCGGAAAGTTTGCGCCGAGCTGCGTCCAAGTGGCGCCCAGGTCGCTCGACACGAAGATGCCCTGACCGTAATACGAATCGCCGGAGTTGTCGCCCTCACCGGTCCCTACGTAAAGGGTGGGATTCGGCGCGGTCGTCGCATCGAGTGCCAGCGAACCGATCGACAGGGTCGATTCGGCGTCGAAGATCGGCACGAAGGCGCTGGTTGCGTTGGCGCGCATCCAAACTCCTCCGGTCGCGGTGCCGACAAAGACCCGCCCCGCAACCGTCGGGTCGGCGACCACCGCCGTCACGCGTCCCGTCACGCTCGACAGCGCCGGTCCCACGGCGATTCCGCCAAAGGTGGGAATGTCATTGATCAGCGGCTGAGGTCCGATGAACGTCCAGGTCAGGGGCGGAGGAACCGCGGCCTCCGAAATGACTCCCTCCGAAATGACTCCATCGGTACTCGCCCGCTGGCGCTCCTGGCGACGTCGATGTCGCATCGCAGCTCGATAGGCGCGCTCCGGAACTCCGAACTGAAGCCCACGCCGGCTGAAATTGAAATCCGCACGGTCGGCGCGTTCCGCCGCTCCCTTCGGTTCCGGTAGATCAAACGACCGAGTTGCGAATTGCGGCGACGCCCGATCGGGCGTCGATAACAGCAACGCCAGCCCCACCACCACCGAGACTGACGCGAGCACAGTCCACAACCGCCACGTACAGGAACGAGGCACCAACAACACCCCCCCTGGCCCGAAATTCCTGTACTATGTTAGGTGAAGAACTATAATCGAACGAAATACTAAATAGTAATTTAGTGGTTAGCTACTCTTTTACTAGTTTCTCCCGGTGGCGCAGCGTTAGTCTCTGCCTGCGCGCGGCTATGCTCTTTGGCCCGCGGATGGAAGATCGCATCAAATGCCCTCTACGCAGGCCTTACGCTGAATCCGATCTTGGGAAAGTGATTTACGATCCTCCCAAGTGAGGAATCCTGCCGTTCGATCGCGATTTCGTAAAGTGTGCTGACCACGACCGTTCCAGTCACCGGATCGAAGCCGTAGTCGTCGGGCGTCACTGCGACTTTCATTCCGGGTTTGACGCCGTTGGGGTCGCTCGCGTCGAATGATTCGCGCGCGGCCGGTGTACCATCAGTGGCAATCTTGAGCGCTTCGGCCGGCTCCATCGGTTTCACCTCGCCTGTGCCCATCGCCTCGACGCGATCGAACCATCGCATCAGGTTCGAGTTCCGCCGTGCGAGACCGAACGCGCCAGGCTCCGCGCGCAGGAACCAGACTGGATGAAAGCACGCGGCGTCGGCGAGGCTGAATGCATTGCCGAGTAGAAAGGGCCGGTCGGCAAGCTGGCGATCGAGAAGGTCGAGGAAGGCGCGCAGTTGGTTGCGAGCGTCGGGCGCCGCGAGCGCTATCTCGGCGAAATTCGCGCCGCGCATCATCTTCGAGCGATCCTCGACGAACTCCTTGGGCACCACGGCCGCGAGCTTCTCGAAGATGACCGGCGTCGTCGACCAGAAGAGCCTGCGGTCGGCCCACATGTTGATCGCCTCGCATGCCGCCTGCGATCCGCCCGGATAGAGCGTCGGCTCGGGGAACATCTCGTCGAGCTTGCGGATGATGATTCCGGTGTCGCAGTAGACGTCGGCGCCGAGCTGCATCACGGGAATCCTGCGATAGCCGCCGGTCAGCGGTATGAGGTCGGGCTTGGGCATGATGACCGGCTGCTCGACCGAGCGCCAGCTTATTTTTTTGTGCGCGAAAATCCTGCGGATCTTTTCCGAGAACGGTGAGGTGACGTACTGATGCAAAATAATCTCGGCCACGATTTCCTCCGTGCGATGCGCGTCAAGTTGCGACACTTTTAGCGTATCGGCGAAGCTGCGTGGAAGCGTGAATTTTGCCCGCATAATCTCCGCATCCGGCGCGAAAGCTGATAGCGTCGGCGCATGCACGGACATCATGCTTTCGACCTCTACGAAGCGATTTACACGACGCGCTCGATGCGCCGGCTCAAGCCCGACCCGGTGGCGCCGGAACTGATCGTAAAAATAGTCGAGGCGGCGACGATGGGCCCGAGTGGAAGCAATCGCCAGCCGTGGCAGTTCATCGTGGTGACCGAACCGGCGACCAAAACTTTCGTCGCCGAGCGTTACCGCAAGGCGTGGGAGGTCTATTTCACGCCCAAGGCGCGCGCGAGGCTGCAGCAGGAGCCGAACAGCCCGCAGGCGCGGATTCTGCGCTCGGCGCGCTACCTGGCCGCACATATCGCGGACGTGCCGGTAATGATTTTTGCGTGCGTGAAGAAATACACAGACCCGGGACGCGCCGGGCAACCGATGTGGGGCGCCATCTATCCCGCGATTCAAAACCTGTGTCTCGCGGCGCGCGGGTACGGACTGGGCACCTCGATCACCGGGCTTCATCAGGTGTACGTCAAAGAGATCGACGCGCTGCTCGGCGTGCCGCCCGAGTACGCGAACGTCGCACTGATTCCGCTCGGCTATCCGAAAGGACGATGGGGACGGCCGGATCGAAAGCCCGCGCTGGCGGTCACCTATTGGGAGCGATGGGGAGCACGGCGCGAGAGCGTGCCCGACTAAATGATAGCGTCCACCGGCGACGCCGGCGCGCGTCAGGTCTCGATAACCGCCAGCACGTCGTTGCGCTGGATCTGATCGCCGGGCTTCACCCGGAATTCTTTCACCCTCCCGGCGGCGCTCGCCTTGACCGGGATTTCAACTTTCATCGATTCAATAATCATCAGCTCGTCGCCACGCGCGACTGTATCGCCAGCGTCGACCGACAATCTCAATACTTTTCCCACCGACGGGCTTCTGATCTCCATCGCCGTCCTTCTACTGCGCCTTGGCTATGGCCTCTTAGCAGGCATGCGACAGAGGCGCCAGCAAGCGCCTTTTCTTCTTGTGTTTTGCCTCGGCTTGGTTGTAGAGAAAATCATCGCGGCACGTGGGGACCTTCTTGAATCGCCGCGAACGTGCAGACCTGATCGGTGCCCGCATTCGGGACAGTGAGGCAGCATGAATAGCTTCGTCGCAGCCCGCACGCTTAACGAGTATCCACGCGGCGCGCATCGATGGTCGCTGCTGCTGCTGACGGTGCTGACCAGCATCCTAGCCAGCTACGAGTTCCAGCTTGCGCCGCTGCTGCCGCTTTTGCTTCCGTATCTTCACATGAGCCCGCTCCAATACGGCGCCTTGCTCACCTTCATCGTGCTGATTGGGGGAATCTCTGCGGCCTTCGGCGGTCCGCTCGCCGATCGCTACGGCCGCGTCATCCTGATCGACATCTGTCTCGCCGCGGTGATCGTGCTGCTGTTCGCCAATTTGCTCATCACCAACGTGGTGACCTTCGTGATCATCAGGACTCTGATGGGAATCGTCGCCGGGCTGATGGCGGGCGCGGGTGCGGCGCTGATCCGCGACATGTCCCCGCGCTTGAGCCGCGCGCTCGCGTTCGGCCTGCTGACTATCGGGCCGGTCGGCGCGAACTGGATGGCCAACTTTATCGCGGGGCGGACGCTGCCGATCTATCACACCTGGCAGTCGCAAATCTGGATCATGAGCTTCATCGGGATCGCGATGTATATCCCGATCGCGCTGTGGCTCAAGGATTTAAGCGCTGAGCTGCGGGTCCAGGTCTTTCGCAGCGAGCTAGCCTCGATGGAGGCCGAGGGACGGCGCCTGCCGAAAGCTGCGGAGCTGCCGTCGGGGACCCGCGATGCGTTCGCGCGGCTCCTGGCGCACTCCGAGGTGTGGCTGATGGTGCTCGGAGTGACCGCCAGCTTGACGCTGTACTTCGCGATCCAGCCGTTCGGCCCGCTGATGTTCACCCAGGCGTTTCATTACAGTCCGGCCGACGCGGCGCGCCTCAATGGAAATTTCTGGCTGGCGAATCTCGCGGCGTTGGTGATTACCGGATTGATCTCGGATCGCTTCCAGACCCGGAAACCGATTGCGATTTTCGGCGGCGTGCTGGCCGTGTTGCTGATGATCTATTGGATTCCGCTCTTCGGACAGACTCCGCCCGAAAAGTTGCTTGCTGTGGTGGCGGCCCTGATGGGCTGCTTCCTGGCGATTGCCTACGTGCCGTGGGCCGCCCAGTTCTCGGAGACTCTCGAGGATGTCTCGCCTGCCCTGCAGGCAACCGGATGGGCGTTCTATGGGCTGGTCGCGCGCGCGTGGGTCGCGATAACCGCGCCACTGTCGCTCTACATCGCCGGGCACTACGGATGGGGCGCCTGGATCAAAGTCTCGGCGGTCGGAATGGCGATCTATATCGTCGCGATGGCCTTGACCCGGCGACACGCCGCCGTCGAGCAGCTCGCGAGCGCGGCGAAACCCGCGCAACCGGTCGCCGCCGGCCGCTAACGTCCGCCAGTCGCGCTACCGACTCCTCGCTACGGACGCATTCCGCGCGTGCGCGGACCTAGCTGAGTCGGAATTATCTCGTACGCCTGATGCACCCAGTCGACCAGCAGCGGCCGCGTGTCGCGCGGATCTATGATCTCCTCGATGCCGAACGCCTCGGCAGTGCGGAGCGGTGAACGAACCGCGTTGAATTGCGCTTCGAGGTCGGCCCGCAGCTTCTCCGGATCCTTCGACGCGGCCAGGTCGCGCTTGTACGCCGCCTCGATACCGCCCTCGATCGGCAGCGACCCCCAATCACCAGACGGCCACGCGTAGCGAAGATTGAGCCCGGTGGTCACGCCGTGGCCCGCGCCCGCCACGCCAAATGCGCGCCGCACCATGATCGCGACCCACGGCGTCGTGGTCTGGAACAACGCAAACAGCGCGCGCACGCCGCGGCGGATGGTTCCCGACATTTCTGCCTCGCGCCCGATCAGGAAGCCCGGCTGATCGACGAAGTTCACCACTGGCAGATGGAAGGTGTCGCAGAGATCCACGAACTTCACCATCTTGTCGGAGGCTGGTCCGTCGAGCGAGCCGCCAATCGAAAATGGATCATTCGACATCACGCCGACCGGGAAACCATCGAGCCGCGCGAAGCCGGTGATCAGCGAGGGCCCGAAGAACGGCGTCATCTCGAAGAACGAGTCGCGATCCATCACCAGCTCGACAATCCTGCGCGCGTCGTAGCCGTGGCGGCGATTGCGCGGTACGATCGAGATGAGCTCCTCTGCGCGGCGATTGGGATCGTCAGCCGGCGTCACCCGCGGCGGCACCTGCCACACGCTCTGCGGTAGGTAGGATAGGAAGCGGCGAATCTGGTTGAACGCGTCGTCCTCGCTCTCAGCCTCGTTGTCGACCGCTCCGCTCTGATGCGCGTGGATGTCGGAGCCGCCGAGCTCTTCCTTGCTGAGGTCTTCGCCGACGCCCCATTTCACCACCGGCGGCCCCGCGACGAAGAGCTGGCTCGACCCGCGCACCATCACCGCAAAATGCGACGCCGCGACCCGCGCCGCTCCGATCCCCGCGACCGAGCCCATGCATCCGGCGACCACCGGTACCTCGCTGATCAGCTTTACCAGCACGTCGAAGGAGGGATTCGCGGGCACGTACGTGCGCTTCATCTTGTCGATCGAGCGCACCGATCCGCCGCCGCCGGTGCCGTCAACCAGGCGCACGATCGGGATGCGCAGCTCGTGCGCGAGCAACTCGCCATAGCTCTGCTTGTTGCCCACCGCGCCATCGGCCGCGCCGCCGCGCACGGAGAAGTCATCGCCACCGACCACCACCCGGCGCCCGCTGATGCGCCCGGTGCCGACCACGAAGTTCGAAGGCGTGAACTCCGCGAGCGTGTCGCCTTCGTATTTCGGCGTGCCGGCCAGCGCGCCGTACTCGTGGAACGATCCGGCGTCGAGCAGCCGATCGATCCGCTCGCGAACGGTGAGCTTACCGCCGTCGTGTTGGCGCTTGATGTTGTCGGGGCCGCCCATCTTCTTGGCGAGCTCGATGCGGCGGCGGATTTCGTCGACTTCCGGTTGCCAGGACATAGCGTTCCTCCAACGAATTTTCATCCTATCAAGCAAGCGACTAGTTTCCACCGAATCCCGCGCACGGCGTTTCTACGCTCGATTCTTAATGTTAGCCTGACTGCTGAACCCCGATGAGCGCCGCACCGAAAAACCTCCGGCTTCAGAACGCCGCCCGCGTCGTCAGCGATCCGGCGCCGGCCGCGCGGCGGATGGTTTTGAGCGGATGGGGTCATTATCCGAACATCGAGAGCGAAGTCAGCAGGCCCGAGAAAATTGCCGAGCTGCAGGCCGTCGTCGCCGGCACATCTTCGACCTCAACGCTGATCGCGCGCGGTGCGGGCCGCGCGTACGGCGATGCCGCCCTCAACGCGGACAGTCGCGTGGTCGACGTTCAGCGCCTGGACCGGATGCTGTCGTTCGATCCGGACCGCGCCGTTCTGCGCTGCGAGGCCGGTGTCACCATCTCCGAAATTATCGATGTCTTCCTGCCGCGCGGATTCTTTCCGTTCGTCGCGCCGGGAACTCGCTACGTCACGATCGGCGGCTCGATCGCCGCCGACGTCCACGGCAAAAGCCATCATCGCGACTCCTCACTGGCGAGTCACCTCCTCGGCTTCGACCTGCTGCTGGCGTCCGGCGAAGTGCGGCGATGCTCGCGTGAGGAAAACGCCGAGCTATTCTGGGCGACGGTCGGCGGGATGGGATTGACCGGCGTCATCTTGGAGCTCGACCTCCGGCTGCGGCGCGTCGAGAGCGCGTGGCTCGACGGCTCACTGGTGCGCGCGGCGAATATCGACGAAGCAATCGAGGCGTTCGAGCGCACCGATCGTGAATACGGGAACTCGGTCGCATGGATCGATTGCGCGAGCAGGCGCGGCGCACTCGGCCGCTCGGTGCTCAACGTCGGCAACTTCGCGGCGCGCGACGCGCTGCCCAGGCATCTCGCGCAGGAACCGTTCCGCGTCGCGCCCTCGATTAGCCCGCTGGTTCCATTCAATCTCCCGGACTTCACTCTTAGCGCGCTCACCGTCAGAGCTTTCAACGCGGTCATCTACGCGACGCATCGCGCGACCGACGGCCGCGCATTCTTCGACTACCAAAGTTTTTTCTTTCCGCTCGACTCAATCCGCAACTGGTATCGCATCTACGGCAAGCGCGGCTTCGTGCAGTACCAATGCGTATGGCCAACAGCGGAGAGCCGCGCGGGCCTTGTCGAGATACTCGAGGCGACCACGCGGAGCCGGCGCGGTTCGTTCCTGGCGGTGCTGAAAAAATTCGGCGCCCAGGAGGGGATGCTCTCGTTCCCGATGCCGGGCTACACGCTGGCACTCGACTTTCCGGTCAGCGACGGGCTGTTCGAGTTTCTCGACGGCCTCGACGAGATGGTGCTGCGGCGCGGTGGGCGCGTGTATCTGGCCAAGGACGCGCGGCTCAAGCCCGCGGCGTTCCGTGCAATGTACCCGAACTTCGGCCGCTGGCAGGCCGCCAAGGCCGCCGCCGATCCGAACAACCTCTTCTCTTCGAGCCTGTCGCGGCGGCTCCAAATGGATCCGGCGTAAGCGGGAGGCATCGCGTCTCAGCCCTATCATCGAATCATCGTATGGCGAAAATTCTGATCCTCGGCTCGACCAGCCCGATCGCACGGGCGCTCGCGTCGCGGTTCGCGCTCGACGGCGCGGAGCTTTACCTCGCCGCACGCGATGGCGCGGAGGCGGCACGAATCGCCGGCGACTTGAGCCTTCGCGCAGGGGTGACAACGCACTCCGGCCGGTTTGATGCGGCGGACTTCGCGTCGCACGCGGCCTTCATTCGCGAGGTAATCGGCGAGCTCGGCGGACTCGACGGCGTGGTGCTTTGCTTCGGCACGCTCGGCGACGAGGACAGCGCGCAGAGCGACTCCGCGGCGGCGATCGCGACGGTGCATCAGAACTTCACCGGCGCGATCTCGATGCTCACCATCGCGGCGCATCATCTGGAGATGCAGCGCGCCGGTTTCCTGATCGTCATCGGCTCGGTCGCCGGCGATCGCGGGCGCGCGCGCAACTACGTCTACGGCTCGGCGAAGGGCGCGCTGGCGCTGTTCACGCAGGGACTGCGCGGGCGTCTGGCCAAATCGGGCGTGCACGTGATGACGGTGAAGCTCGGTACAATCGACACGCGGATGACTTACGGGCGCGAGGGCGCGAGGCTGACGGTGTCACCCGAGCGCGCGGCCAGCGCCATTTTCGAGGCGTGGCGGCGCAAGGCCGAGGTTGTCTACGTTCCGTGGTTCTGGCGCATCATCATGGGGGTGCTCAAAGCGGTGCCCGAGAAGCAGTTCAAGCGGGTCGGCTTCTGAGCGAGGCAGAATCCCCTGTTCAGCATGTCGATCCCGCGCTTTTGGCCAGTCGATCCCGAAACATAAATTTGCGATAAGTCTGACAGCCTGAACGCCGAATCGCAGTGACTACGATGCCGGGCACTCACGAAGAGATTCGCAAGCTCAAATTCTCGGGCGCCGTCGACGCCGACGGCCATATCCTAGAAGACGCCGGATTGTGGGAGCGTTACCTGGAGGCGAAGTACAAGCCCAACGCGATTCGCGTCCGGCTGAATGATAAAGGACTCCAGTATCTCGAGATCGGGGGTAAGCCATCGCGAATTTTCAAGCGCGGCGGGCTGGGCGGATTGTCTGCGATGGGCACCACGCGCGACTCGGTGCCTCGCGAGCAGCGCAAGTACGGCGAGGGCGCGCCGTTCGGCGCGATGGACCCCAAGGAGCGCGCGCAACGAATCAACGCGGAAGGGCTGGTCGCCGCGTTCCTGTATCCGACCATGAGCCTGCTCTGGGAGACCGAGACGACCGACGTGGAACTCGCGCAGGCGTATACCCGCGCCTACAACCGCTACATCGTGGACTTCTGCTCCGAGAGCGGCGGCCGGCTGATCCCGGTCGCTCATCTCTCGCTCGGCGACCCGGCGGCGGCCGCCAAGGAATTGGAGCGCGCGGTCAACGACGGATGCCGCGGCGGATGGGTCGCACAGTTCGTGATGACGCGCAAGCCGCACGCGCATCCCGACCACGACGTCGTGTTCGCCAAGGCCTAGGAGCTCGGTGTGCCAATCGGCATTCATCCGTCGCTCGAACCGACCTGGGCGCCGCCCGGACGCTACGACCGCGCTTACACCAGGGGCCTCTACTACTTCCTCAACGTGACCGCTGCCGACGCGATTCGCCACGCCTTCACCAGCTTCATCCAATACGGCACCTTCGACAAATTTCCCCGGCTCAAGCTGGTGATGCTCGAGGCGGGCGCGGGATGGGCTTGCTACTGGCTCGACCGGCTCGACGCGGTGTGGATGAGCGGCCTTGGGCGGACGGTGCCGATCAAGGAAAAGCCGAGTTTCTACTTCCAGCGCAACTGCTGGATCTCGGGCGACCCGGATGAGCGGTCGTTGCCCGCGATGGTCGAATTGCTCGGCGCAGACAAATTTTTCTGGGCCTCCGACTTTCCGCATCCGGACCACGTCGGAACTTATATCGAGGAAGTCGAGGAGATGGCCGCGAAGCTGCCCCAGAGCGCGCGCGCCAAGGTGCTGGGAGAGAACGTGATGCGCGTGTACGGCTGCACGCCGCCCGCGTGACGGCAGTCTCTCCGGACGGCGCTCGCGCGAGTGTCTTTGCCCGCCGCGACTTTCGGCTCTACTTCGGCGCGCTGTTTCTCGCCGGTCTCGCGATCGAAGCTCAATCGGTCGCAGTGAGTTGGCAGGTCTACGACCTCGTCCGCAGTCCGCTCGCGCTCGGTTACGTGGGACTGTCGCAATTTCTTCCGCTGGTCATCTTAGCGCTGCCGGCCGGAGACATTGCCGACCGCTTCGATCGCCGCATGATCCTGGCGATCAGTTTTTTCGTTCTGGCTCTCTGCGCAGGACTGTTTCTCTATCTGACGACGACGAAGCAAGGCGGTATCTCGCCTTTCTATCTCGTGTTGGCGTTGTTCGGTATCGCGCGCGCGTTTGCGCAGCCGGCGGCGCAATCGTTTCTGCCGTTGTTGGTGCCTCTGGAACAGTTTCCCGAAGCGGTGGCGTGGACGTCTTCGGCGCGGCAGACCGCTGTCATCGTCGGTCCGGCGCTGGGCGGAGTTATGTACGTGCTAGGCCCGGCGGCCGCCTACCTGACCTGCTTCGCCATGCTGCTGGTGGCGGCGTCCGGGCTCGCATCGGTGAGAACCAGGAGCACGCCCGAGCGACAGGATCCGGACGTGACTGCGTTTGCGCGGCTGACGGCGGGAATCAGATATGTGCGCGACCGGCCGATAATTCTCGGCGCGATCTCGCTCGATCTGTTTGCCGTGTTGCTGGGAGGCGCGACCGCCTTGTTGCCGATTTACGCGCGCGACATTCTGCGCGTGGGTCCCGCGGGGCTGGGTCTGTTGCGCAGCGCTCCGGCGTTGGGTGCGGCCTCGCTCGGCTTGACGCTGGTTCGCATGCCGCTTCGAAAGAACACCGGGTTGACGATGTTCGCGAGCGTCGCGGTGTTCGGCGTCGCAACGATCGTCTTCGGACTGTCGCAGAATTTCATCCTGTCGCTCGCGACGCTGATTGTCCTCGGTGCGTCAGACATGGTCAGCGTCTATGTGCGGCACAACCTGGTTCAGCTCGCGACTCCGGACGCGATGCGCGGGCGGGTGAGCGCGGTGAATTTCCTGTTCATCGGGGCTTCGAACGAATTGGGCGAGTTCGAATCGGGCGTCACCGCTGCGTGGCTGAACACGGTTCCGGCAGTAGTGTTGGGAGGAATCGGGACGTTGGCGATCGTCGGACTGTGGATGTGGCTGTTCCCGGACTTGCGCAAAGTCGACAGTCTGTTCGAGGTAACGCCGGTGTGACGTTTTCCGCACGCGCTGTGGGGAAAAAGAAGAGGCCCGGCGAGAGTCGCGCCGGGCCCCAGATTTCATATAAATTTAAGCGTTACTTTAAGTTCGGCGGATTATTCAATTCCTCGTCGATCCCGACGGTGCCTCAGTTCACCGTCCAGGTGTCGCCGCGGCCGAGCAGTGTCTTCAGATCGCCGGGGCCTTGCTTGGCCTTCGCGTCCTCGAGCTGCTTGCCGATCGCCGCGTCGTAGGTCGGCCGCGATGTCGCGTAGAACACGCCGATTGGCGTTGGCATCGGCGGTTCAAAATTCCCCAGCATGAATGCGAGCGCAAGGTTGGACTCGTCGTGTACAACGATGTCCATCTCGGTGACGGCGCCGCCGAGCGTGACAACCTCGGGCCGCATCCCGTTCATCTTGATTCCCTTGTCGCGATTCTTGCCGAAGATAAGCGGCTTGCCGTGTTCGAGGACGAGCTGGTGCTCGGCCTTGAGGACCTTGTCGCTTACGTCGTTGAACGCGCCGTCGTTGAAGATGTTGCAGTTCTGCAGGATCTCGAGGAACGACGCGCCGCGATGGCCATGCGCGCGCTTCAGCATCTCGCCCAGATGCTTCTGCTCGACGTCGATCGAGCGCCCGACGAAAGTCGCATGCGCGCCGAGCGCGACCGTGATGGGATTGAACGGAAAATCAACCGAGCCGTTGGGCGTGGACTTGGTGACCTTGCCGACTTCCGAGGTCGGCGAGTACTGCCCCTTGGTGAGCCCATAGATCTTGTTGTTAAAGAGCAGGATCTTGAGATCGACATTGCGGCGCAGCACGTGGATCAGGTGATTGCCGCCGATCGAGAGCCCGTCACCGTCGCCGGTAACTACCCACACGTCGAGATCGGGCCGCGTCACTTTGAGTCCGGTCGCAATCGCCGGCGCGCGGCCGTGGATGGTGTGGAACCCGTAGGTGTTCATGTAGTACGGGAAACGGCTCGAGCATCCGATTCCAGAGATGAACACCACGTTCTCGGGCGGGATGCCGAACTCCGGCATCGTCTTCTGCACCTGCGCGAGGATCGCGTAGTCGCCGCATCCGGGGCACCACCTGACTTCCTGATCGGTAACGAAGTCCTTGCGGGTCAAAGCGGTAGCCATCTAAGTCAGCCCTCCAGCGCGCGCATGATGCGGGTTGCGATTTCGTGGACCTTGAACGGGCGGCCCTGGATCTTGTTGTAGCCGAATGCATCGATCAGATAATCGGCGCGAATCATCTTGATCAGTTGCCCCATGTTCATCTCAGGCACCATCACCTGCTTGAACGCGCGCAGCTTTTCGGCGAGGTCGCGCGGCAGCGGGTTCAGATAGCGGAGATGAATGTGCGATACCTTCTTGCCCTTCTCGCGGACCTGCTTGACCGCCTCGCGAATGGGGCCGTAGGTCGAACCCCATCCGAGCACGACCAGGTCGCCGTCGGCATCGCCGAAAATTTCGGTAGGCGGAATCTCGCGCGCGATTCCGGCGATCTTGCGCGCGCGCGTCCGCACCATCAGCTCGTTGTTGGCCGGCGAGTAACTCACGTTGCCGGTAAGGTCCTCGCTGGAGAGGCCGCCGATCCGATGCTCGAGGCCCTTGGTGCCGGGAATGGCCCATGGGCGCGAGAGGGTTTCCGGATCGCGCAGATACGGCATGAAGCCATTCGGATCGGTGCGAAACTCAACTTTGATGGGCTTGAGCTTATCGGGATCCGGTACCAGCCACGGCTCGGCGCCATTGGCGAGCTGCCCGTCGGTGAGCAGAATGACGGGCGTCATGTAGGCGACCGCGATCCGCACCGCCTCGTACGCGCAATCGAAGCAGTCGGCGGGTGTCGACGCCGCGATAATCGGAATCGGCGATTCGCCATGCCGGCCGTACATCGATTGCAGCAGGTCTGCCTGCTCGGGTTTGGTCGGCATTCCGGTCGACGGTCCCGCGCGCTGGATATCGGTGATGATCAGCGGCAGTTCGGTCTTGACCGCGAGCCCGACCGCCTCGGCCTTGAGATTCATCCCGGGACCGGAGGTCGTCGTGATTCCGATCGCGCCGCCGAATGCCGCGCCGATCGCGGCCGACACACCGGCGATCTCGTCCTCGGCCTGGAACGTGTAGACCGGAAAGTTCTTGTAGCCGGCGAGTTCATGCAGGATATCGCTCGCAGGGGTGATTGGATACGAGCCCAGGAACAGCGGGCGTCCCGACTTCACCGCCGCCGCGACGAAGCCCAGCGCGGTCGCGCTGTTGCCGGTGATATTGCGATACAGGCCAGCGGAGATTTTTGCCGGTTTGACTTCGTACGAGCTCGCGAACATCTCGGTCGTTTCGCCGTAGTTGAAGCCGGCCTTGAAGGCGCGCAGGTTGGCCTCGAGCACCTCGGGCGTCTTCTTGAAACGGCTCTCGAGATAAGTGACGGTGCTTTGCGTCGGCCGCTGATACAGCCACGACAGCATTCCGAGCACGAACATGTTGCGGCAGCGGAACGCCGCGCGATTGTTCAGCCCGAGGCCGTGCAGCGAGAGCGCAGTGAGCTTGGTCACGTCGACCTGGATGACCTGGAACTTGTCGAGCGAGTGGTCGCTCAACGGATTCGTGGTGTAGCCGGCGCGCTTGAGGTTCGCCTCGGTGAAGGCCTCGCGATCGACGATGATCACGGCGTTGGGCGGCACGTCGTCCAGATTGGCCTGCAGCGCGGCCGGGTTCATCGCGACCAGCACGTTGGGCTCGTCGCCGGGGGTGAAGATCTCGTTGCTGGAAAAATTGAGCTGGAAGCCGCTCACTCCCGCCAGCGTACCCGCGGGAGCGCGGATTTCGGCGGGGAAGTCGGGCAGCGTGGCGATATCGTTGCCCGCCAGCGCCGACTCCGTCGTGAACTGCATCCCGGTCAATTGCATTCCATCGCCCGAGTCCCCGGCGAAGCGAATGACAACTTTCTCGCTGGTGATATGGGGCTTGTGCGACGAGGTTGACAAGCCGCCGTTGGACCCGGCAGCCTGCCCAGCCGCCTCAGGTGGTACAGCCATTTCGCACCTATCTCCTGTTCTCCGAGGAACCTTTGCCTTGAAAGAGAATTACTCCGTAACTGCGAAGCGTTGCAAATAATCAAACGCGCGGAAATAAAGTATAGCTAATATACCCAAACCGTAAAAGGGTCATCCAAATGCCCGTCTGCTCAGCGGATTTTGAATTCTGAAAATTCCCCGGTGAAATCCGACCATTCTTCGCGTACCGACGCTACGTTCGCCATGCGTGGGCCTTGGTTCGCCCACGCCGCGAGTATCTGCAGCTTCTCGCGACGGCCCTCGGCTACCAGCTCCACCTTGCCGCCCGGAAGATTGCGCACCCATCCGATGAGGCCGAGGTCGCGCGCCTCGTCGTAGGCGGTGTAGCGGAAGCCGACGCCTTGCACGCGACCGCTGATCAGTAGACGAAGCCGCGCGCGTTCGGATTCCATCTAGCCGTCTTTGCCGCCGTCACCAGCCGTACCGTCGCCGGCTGCATCGCGACCGCCCAGGAGCGCGACCAGTTGCTGCTCGTCGAGCACGCGGACGCCGAGTTCGGTCGCCTTGCGCAGCTTGGAGCCGGGCTCGGCGCCAGCCACCACGAAGTCGGTCTTGCGGCTCACCGACGAAGTGACGCGGCCGCCCGCGGCCAGGATGCTTCGCTCGGCGTCCTCGCGCGACATCGTGGCGAGGCTGCCGGTCAGCACGAACGTCTTGTCACGCAGCGCGGCCCGCCCGTGCGCCGGAGCCGGCGGCGCCTCGATCACGAGCTCCTTGATGAGCCGCTGCACCGCCCGCATGTTGCGCGGCTCGTCGAAGTATTCGCGGATGCTGCGTGCGACTTCGGCGCCGATGTCGCGGACCGCGAGCAGGTCGTCCTCGCTCGCCGCGGCCAGCGCCTCCATGGTGCGGAACTTGAGCGCGAGCTGGCGCGCGGTATGCTCCCCGACGTGGCGGATGCCGAGTCCGTTGATCAACCGCTCGAGCATGGTTTTGCGGGAGCGCTCGATCGCGTCGACGATGTTCCGCGCGCTCTTCTCCGCCATCCGCTCGAGTCCCGCGAGCTGTTCGGTGGTGAGTTTGTAGAGGTCGTCGAGCTCCTTCACCAACCCGGTCTCGACCAGTTGCGCGACCAGCTTGTCGCCGAGCCCGTCGATATCGACGGAGTTCTTCGACGCGAAATGGCGGATCGATTCGGACATCCGCGCGGGGCAGTTGGCGTTGACGCACAAGTAGGCGACCTCGCCCTCTTCGTGCACGATCGCCGCGTTGCATACCGGGCAGTGCGCCGGCATCGCGAACGGCTCCGCGCGCGGACGCCCCTCCTTCGTCACGCGCAGCACGTATGGGATCACGTCGCCGGCGCGCTCGATCAACACCGTATCGCCCTCGCGGATGTCCTTGCGCCGGATCTCGTCGAGATTGTGCAGCGAGGCGTTCGATATGGTGACGCCGGCGAGCGCGACCGGCTTGAGCTTGGCGACCGGCGTCAGCGATCCGATGCGGCCGACCTGCACCTCGATCTTCTGCACCACGGTCTCGGCTTGCTGCGCCTTGAACTTGTACGCGATCGCCCATCGCGGCGAGCGCGAAACCTCGCCCAACTGCTCCTGGAGCGCGAATGAGTTTACCTTGGCGACCACGCCGTCGGCCTCGTAGTCGAGCGCGTGGCGCTTTTCGGTGATCTCGTTCCAGTACTCGAGCACCGCGTCCACGTTCGGGCAGATTTTGGTGAGCGGATTGGTGCGGAGACCGTACGCCTGGATGCCGTGCAGGAATTCCAACTGCGATTTGAACGTGACGCCTTCGATCACGCCGGGTGCGTATAGAAAAGCGTTCAGCGGACGCGAGGCGGTTATTTTGGGATCGAGCTGGCGCAGCGCGCCTGCGGCGGCGTTACGAGGATTCGCGAAGACCGGCTCGCCGGCCGCCTCACGCTCGGCGTTGAGACGCTCGAACGCCTTGCGCGGGAAGATGACCTCGCCGCGGACCTCGAGCAGGCGCGGGACCTTGTGATGCGCCGGATGGATCAGGCTGAGCGGCACGCTTCTGATCGTGCGGATATTGCGCGTCACGTCCTCGCCGTTGATTCCGTCGCCGCGCGTCGAGCCGACCGCGAGGCGCCCGTCCTCGTAAACCAGCTCGATAGCGAGACCGTCGAGCTTGACCTCGGCCACGTATTCGACCTCGGCGTCGGATTTGAGAAACCGCTTGATGCGCTTGTCGAACTCGCGCATCTCCTCGGCATCCATCGCGTTGGCGAGCGACATCATCATGCGGCGATGCGGCACCACGGCGAACTTTGCGCTGGGCGCGGCGCCGACGCGTTGGGTGGGCGAATCGGGAGTCAGCAGTTCGGGATGCTCGCGCTCGATCGTCTCGAACCTGCGCAGAAGGCGGTCGTATTCGGCGTCGGAAATTTCCGGATCGTCGAGAACATAGTAGCGGTAATTGTGCTGGTTGAGCTGCTCGCGCAGCTTGTCGGCCTCAGCGCGAATTTGGGTTAGGTTCGGCATGGGCCAGCCCTGCACCTTGGCCAGAAGCGGCAAGACTCTAACGCGCCGCGCTCAATCGAAAGTCTGAAGGCTTTTCTCCAATCTTGAAACTCACGTAGCGATCAATCTCCTTGCGCGAGTTCATCGAATAGTTTAACGCAGGCACGTCAGCATGTAAGACTGTTTTGATAGCCTGCTTCAAGCCGGCCAGACCGGCAGGATCGCCATATCCCGAAATCACCCAGCCTGGCGGCATTTTCCAAGCCATTTGCATTCGGTTAATCGGAATCTCCGCAATCGGCGTCCATTTCGCTTTATAGAATGCGGCACGAATGCCGTCTGCAAAGACATCACAATCGCGGGACGAGCACGAAAGAATTTCGTATTTGTGCGGACCCGCCATCGATAATTCTGTCGCCAAGTTCTCGATCGTTGTTGAGTCCAACGCGGGCCACTCTTGAGCTTCCCGCCGCGCCTCATCAGCGTTTAGATGAAAAATTGTGATCGATTGCCAACTCAGAAAAGCAAATGCGAGCATAGCGAATATCCACAATACGATTGGCTTCTTGTATCGAGCGAAGATTGTATAGACCGTCGCATTACTGGGGATGACGGTAACAAGCACCATAAACGTCCCGCCCGCCATACAGATAAAGGCCAAAATTAGGAGTACGAGTGCGGTGATGTAAGAAGGTTGCCAACCGATCATTGGTGCGACCCGTAGAACCACGTTGAGGCCAAATCCGAATACTCCGAATCCAGACCCAAGCGCCTTGAAGTAAGCCCGATCCATCGTAGCCGCGAACGATAACACGGCTTGGACGAATCGGACCAGTTATTCAAGTGTTCTGCGCTCGAAACGCTTCTAATTCCCTCTGTCCCAGAAATATAGACGTTCCGCGGACGGTTCTAAGCTCGTCCCATATTCGCGACGACCAGCGCCGGCTGCGCAATAATTGTTCTTCGTAGTCGCGCCGACAATGCCACGCGAATAGATCTGCTGCCTGCAAGAGTAAATTGTGTTTGTTATCTTCGAAGCGCGGGCGATTGACTAGCACCTTCATCACTTCCTTGGGAAGATCGCTTCTCATTCCCTCGTAGCTCTTGCGAATCTGTTCTTCTCGCGAGAGCACGCCCTGATGAAATATAAATTCGATCTGTTCTGGCGGCTGAATCACATATGCCGAGTGAAGAAGCCACGTAACGACATGAGCATAAGCTAGCGCATCGGGATTTTTCATTATCCCTTTCGGCTGTCTTAGGATTCTCCTGAAGGCGACGGAATCAACGCCAACAGATAGTGCGATGAGTTCGTGTTTACGAATAACGCCGATCAGATCACACAGCTTTGCGTCTCGCTCCGCTTCCGTCCAACCATCGAAATCGTACTTCAGTGCATTCGCCGCTATGCCTTTTAGATAAGTCAACGTAGGCGGCTTCTGCATAACTGCCTGATATTCATCGACGCAATTCTCAACGCTATCGATAGAACCGGAGTATCCAGCCAGAAGAAAAACAGGATCAAGTCCGCGTCCGCTATCGTCAAACCACGCCTGCAGCATCGCTAAGAACCTGGTCTCGCGTCGTTCAACGAGGAAAGCCGGAACACGGACGATCTACCCGGACGCATGCACAGTCGTCACCGTGCTTCATGAGCGAATTCGCCTGCGGTAATCCAAGTCCATTTCTATCCATTTCTTCTGAACTCCTTCGCGCACTATGCGAAGGACAATTTCCTGTGAAGACTTCAATCAGCGCGTCACGCGATTGGAGTCAGCATCAACATAGTCGCCAACAGTTTAGGACAAAAAATTCGCGAAACTGGGGACCGGCTCCTGGCTGAATTTCCGCGTCGCGGGCGACAACGGAGCCTACTGACTCAGGTGCAGGGGCTGGCCCCTGCTTAGCGCGAGTAGCCCATTGCCATTAGGAAGTCGTCGAGGGTTTTGAAA
Source organism: Binataceae bacterium (SeqCode) (assembly GCA_036521875.1). GTDB lineage: Bacteria > Desulfobacterota > Binatia > Binatales > Binataceae > DATDGX01. Next base: position 33,433 of record DATDGX010000006.1, on the reverse strand, counting down.
CGCATGTACATGTTGGAGCGCTTCTGCTGGCCGATGGTGGTGCTCGATTCGGGGGCGTAGGCGTGGCCGGGGTAAACTACCGTGGCGTCGTCGAGGTTGCGCAATGTGTGATTGAGGCTTTGATACATCGCTTCGGGATCCGAGCCCGGCAGATCGACGCGGCCGCACGAATTGACGAACAGCGTATCGCCGGAAATTAAATTGCCCTCGACCAGGAAGCATTGCGAGCCCGGCGTGTGTCCGGGGGTGTGCAGGAATTTCACGTCGAGGCCGCCGACCTTGAAGACGTCGCCCGCTTCGACCTTTACGATGTCCGAGTCAGCCAGCCCCGCGACCTGTTTGGCGCCCGCCGCCTCATGCTTGTTCACGTAGACCTTGGCCTTCACGCGCTCGAGCATCTGAGCCGCGCCTTCGATGGTCTGGCCCATCATCCGGCCGCCGAGATGATCGGGGTGATAGTGGGTGATGAGAATCTTGTCGATTTCGTAGCCGTCGCGGCGGGCGGCCTCGAGGATCGCATCGACGTCCCAGGCGGGATCGATCACCGCGGCCTTGTGCGTGGCCGGATCGCCGACCAGGTACACGAAATTCGCCATCGGTCCGATCTGGGCCTGGCGCAGGTAGACTTTTTCCGCAGTTGCCATCCGATTTCTCTCTTGCCGATCAGGATTTGCTGCGTTCCGCTTTGCGAGCGGCGGCGCGCGCTGCCCGAGTGTCGAGGCGCAGGCCGCGGTCCCACAGGAACTCGGGCTCGTCGAGCCGTTTCGCAACCCATCGCGATTGCACGAACAGATGGTCGCTCAAGCGGTTCACGTAGACGATCAACTGGTCGCTGACCTCTTCCTCGCGCTTGAGCGCCCAGCATACGCGCTCCGCACGCCGGCACACGGTACGCGCCTGATGCAGGAACGCGTTGAGCATCCCGCCGCCGGGGAGCGTGAACGAGTTGAGCGGCTCCAGCTCCTGCTGCATCCGATCGATCTCTTCCTCGAGCAGCTTCACCTCGCCCTCCCCCATCTTGTGCATCCCCTCGTACTCGCCGCCGGGCGGCGTCGCGAGTTCGCTGCCGACGTCGAACAGCTCGTTCTGAATCCGGCGCAGCGTCTCCGAGTACGAATTGAAATCGGCGCCGAGCTTGTCGCGATCTTGCGGGAGCCAGGTGCGCACGATTCCGACGATCGAATTCAGCTCGTCGACGGTGCCGTAGGCTTCCAGGCGCAGGCTGTCCTTCGGCACGCGCTTGCCGCCGACCAGCGCGGTGAGTCCCTTGTCTCCCGTCCGGGTATAGATGCGGGTGAGCCGTACCGGCATCAGAGTCCCGCCTTCTTGCGCTGCATAGGGTACGACGCCTCGCCAAGCTCGGTCGAGACCGGGAGTCCCGCGTCGCGCCATCCCGCGACGACGACCTGCCCCGACTGATCGCGCTGGCCGCCGAATCCGCCGACCACATTGGTCAGGTCGCTGTAGCCCGCGTCCTCGAGCATCTCGCACGCGCGCTGCGAGCGTCCGCCGGCCATGCATCCGACCACCAGCTTGCGATACTTCGGCAGCACTTTGCCGGCCACTTCGACGAAGTCCGGGTTCACTTCCATCTGGCCGGGGCCCTTGATGAACACCACTGGGATATTGATCGCGCCGCTCGGATGGCCGGCGGCGAATTCGTTTTCAGTTCTGACGTCGAGGTAAATCGCGTCGGGATTCTGGGTCAGCGTCTGATGCGCTTCGGGCGGCTTCTGCTGTTTGATCGGCATGGTTAAATCCTCTCTGCTTACGATCGTAGCAGAATCGATTTCGGTTCGACTATCAAGCTTGCTCTTCCGTCATGAGGATTCACGTCTGCCGCGTGAGGTAGTTTCGCGGCAGTGGCTGACGCGGTCAGACGATTGCTCTCATCATCTGTTCCATCGCGAAGGGCCTGAGCCCATCGCGGCGAGAACTGAAGTAACGCTGGTCCGCCTCCTCGGGCGACAGGTGAACGACCTTTGCAAAGCCCATCGCGGTGAGCTTGGCCTGGAGCCGCGCCGGATGAAATCGCGTCAGCCAGGGCTCGCCGCCCGCGGCGGCACTTGCAGCACTCATCGCGGCGACCGGAACCTCGTCCGCCGGCAAGTCGTCGTCCGGCAGCACAAAAGTGAAAACGATTTCGCTCGAGGCCGGCATGGAAAGAACCAGCTTCAGCGTCGCGTCGAGCGCGTCTTCGCTCAGGTACTGGCTGACGCCCAGCAGGGAAAAGCTAGCCGGCGCTGCAAAATCGAGCCCCGCCCCGGACAAACCGTCACGCAGCGAGATTTTCTCGAAGTCGACCCCGACCAATCTTACATTTCCCGGGATGGAAATTCCGGCCGCCTGGAGACATCCACGCTTCCATTGCTGAGAGGAGGGGTAGTCGACTTCGAAGATGCTTAGTCCTTCGGCCCAGGGCGGTTGACGGTAGGCGAACGTGTCGAGTCCCGCGCCCAGGATCACATATTGGCGCACGCCGCTGTTGAACGACTCCGCCAGGCAGTCTTCCGCATATCGACTGCGCAGCACGAACATCGCTCGAGCCCGTGCCGCGAACGGAAGCTGCTCGAGAACCGCCCGGGTTGATTCGTACAGACCAGGATCGATCAGGCACGCAACAATCGGATCGAGCAGTACTTTCGGCTTATCATCCAGCGTCTGATGCAGCGCTCGCATGATCGCCGCACCCTGGGCCGTCGTACTTGGGCGCTTTTCCTCCATCATCAAGCTCGGGTCCGAAACGGCCTGAGAGTAGCCGACGAAGTTCCGGCGGCGAGGGTCCGTCGTAATGCTCGGGCGGCACGTCCGGCTTCAAACCAGGAAGGTCAGGTTATCGATCACCTCGTCGTTGTTAACCAGCAGCACCTTCTTGTGAGAAATTCTGAAACTGTCGCCCTCGGACCGGAGCCGATGAATCGAGCGCCCGGCAAACACGTCCTGTTTCGAGCGCCTGAGCTCGATCAGCATGAAGTTTGAACTGACGATCAGCTCGCCGTTGGGAGCTTCCTCGATTTCGATATTCGAAATCAGACGCCGCATCCGCGACTTCGGATCCTGCGCGTACGCCACCCCGCTCTTGAGGCGATCGATACGGCCCTGCAGCCGCGTGCGGTTGTCATAGACCGCCGAGATTTCGCGCGTGGGATCGCTGTCGTCGCGGTTGCACGGGACCCAATAAAGCGCGTCGTCGGTCCATAGCGAAAGCCATTCATCGTAGGCGTTCTCGTCCATGAGGCGCGCTTCACGGTAGAGAAAACTCTCGACTTTCGCTCGGTCCGCGGACACTTCCGCTCGTCCTCAGTCGGCCGCCGCGACTTTTCGGAGGTTCGCCAGATGCGGAACTTCAACCTCGCCGCTCATCACCTTTTTCCAATGGGCCCAGATGCCGCGCTGGGGTACTTCATCGGTCATCTGTCCCACGATGGTCCCGTCGACGTCATGGCGCTCGCGATGCAATCCGCGCGAGAACAGAAGCCACGGATCAACTTCCGCGTGGAGCCCTTCCTGGATGCGCGCGAACATCTCGATATCATCGGGAGCGACTCCGCCGGCGGGACCGTACAATCCCTCATGGCCGCGAATACGCGCGACGTTCATCGCGGGCGCAACGCCCCTGAGAAGGGTCGGATACAGATAGACCTCCGTGTAGTCGATGCTGACCGGCTGAACCACCCGAATCTGCACGCCGATAAGGATGAGGTTAGGGAACACCAGCAAATGGGTGCCGCCCGCGGTGATCACCTCGTCGGCCCGTTCGGCTCCGTAGCGGCGAACCATCGCATCCAGATATTCCTGGCCGCGGCCCGCGATAGTCGGCTGGACCCTTGGTCCGCGAGCGGCGCGATTGTACGCGCGATAGTCGAGCATTACGTGACCATTGCCGAGGTCGCGCGTCTCGCCGATGGAGTTGCCGTCGAACACATCCAGCCTGGTCCTGGTCCGCTGCCGAATCACCTCGAAAATTGCCTGATGCACCAGGTTAGGATGGTAACCGTCGATCGCGTTCTCGATCTGGAGCTTCCAGTTGCCCGGATAGCTGTACTTGCTTATGCCGGAGCGCACGTCGAGTTCGCCCTCGGGCGACAGATCGACAAACAAGTCGATCTGATCCCTTGCCGCGCCGAGATGCTCATCGAGCGAGATTCCGTCCGGCGCGAGGCTCCCAAACACAAACCCGCGATAGGTTCCCATCCGTGGCACGTGGGTGAGGCCCAGCTCTTCCTTGCGCAACGCGCCTCCATAGCCGTCCTGGTAGGTGACGGCGCTGAGCTCACCGTTGTTGCGGTACGTCCAGCCGTGGTAGGCGCATCGGAAAAACTTTGCGTTCCCCTGCGCGGTCTGACAGACGGTGGCGGCCCGATGGCGGCATCGATTGAGCAGCAAGCGCACCTCGCCGCGGTCGTCGCGCACCATAATCACGGGAGCGCGTCCGATCTTCCTCAACCGGTAGTCGCCCGGCTCCGGAATCTCGCCGGCGTGCCCCACGTAGACCCATCCTCGATGAAAGATCCTCGCGATCTCGTCCTCGAAGATATCGGGATCGAGATAAACCCTGCCGTGAACCCTGTCCTCCCTGACCAGCGCATCATAGTCGATGGATTGTCGGGTCATACCGGCCTCCGTGCGCGCGCGATGGCGGCGAGAGATTTGCCCGGGGAGTCTGCTTCACACAATTTACTAAATCGGCAGTCGGCCTGGAAAACGAAATCCCGGAACGACGTACTTTCACCTCTGCGCTTGCGATCGTAGCAGAATCGATTTCCCTTCGACTATCAAGATGGCTTCGCTTGTCCGACGCGCTCGTAATGCACCATCTCGCGGCGCGGCTTCAAGGGCCGCGCTTGCGGCGGATTTTTCTCGTCGCGATAGCCGAACGGCAGGATGGTGAAAATTCCCCAAGTCGCCGGCACGCCGAGCATCTCCGCGATCTTCGCGGCGTCGAAGTTGCCCACCCAGCAAGTGCCAAGGCCGAGCGCCCATCCGGCGTTCGCCATGTTCTGCACCGCCTGCGCGCAATCCACGTCGGCCCATCGGGTGTTCGCGAGATCCTTGAGCACGACGACCGCGGCCGGCGAATCCGCGACGAACTTGCCGGTCGAGCACAACGCGCCGAGTGCGCGCAGCGTGTCGCGATTCTGCACCACGATGAACTGCCACGGCTGCAGGTTGCGCGCACTCATCGCATGCCGGCCCGCGTCGACGATCTGCTCGAGCGCGCCGGCGGCGACCGGCTTTTGCGCGAAAAAGCGCTGCACTTTTCTTCCTTTGATTGCTTCCAATGCGTCCATGTCGATAGCTCTCCTTCGGGATGGGATTAGCGCTCTGGAACTGGCCGCGACGATCTTGCGAATCTCGCCGGCGTGCAAGAGTGCCGGGATTTTGCGGTGGCAAACGATTTATCAAAACTTGTAGTATCTAGCCGCCGTGAATTCCAGTTGCGACTTCGGAGCAATTATTTTCATGCGGTCCGGGAATAAATGAAGCGCGTCGTCCGACTCCCGTCCCGCCGCGCTCCGGTTATTGCCGCATCACTTGTCGTTTTTATTCTCTTCCTATTCCCCGCGCTAACTTGCGTGCCGGCCCTCGGCGGCGACGCGCCGGCGAGCGGCAACCGGCTCCGTGTCTACTATAGCGGCACTGAGGACCTTGTTCTTACCCGCCTCGAGCTCGACCCGTCGACGCAGCCGGTCGCGAGCCTGGCTGATGCCGACACCGCAGTCTTCCAGGATCGGATGCCCGCGCGCGGCGCGGAACTCGAGGTGGTGAAGGCGCGCGTCGCCTCCGGGATGGGCCTGCTGATCGTGCTGGGCCAGAACACCGACATCGCGGCGCTCGCGGAGCTGACCCGCGGCGCGGTGAAGCAGACCGGAACCGTTGACGTGCCGGCGGGCCCCAATCACGGCCAGGAGAGCGAGCGCATCGCCGCGATCGTCGAGTACACCGGCCCGCGCGATGATGCGATCGCGACCAACATCAGTTGGCGCTCTGCGGTCCGCGTGCACGATCGGTCGCTCCTCGAGACCAAAGACGCGGCGGTACTGGTCGCGACCAGCGCCAAGGATCCGGTCCGCGCGCGCACTCCCATCCTGGTGAAACTCAAATCCGGCAAGGGCACCATCTACGTGCTCAACGTATGGCTGCGGCAAGGCGAGCAGCGCGCGCGCCTGGCGAGTTATCTGAAGCTGCTGCAGGGCATCGAGGGCGCCGAGAACTACGACTTCCAGCGCTGGCCCTACTTCAACTGGCTGCTCTACGACGCGAGCCGCTCGGCGGCGGGCACGCCGGTGACTCGCTACGCGGACTGGATCGCGTCGCCGGTTCCCGATCGCCGGCAGATAGAAATGCTCGCGGCGCTGTTCATCACCATGTTCGCCGGGTTCATCGCCTGCTTCGTGCTGGTGCGCCGCTACAGCCTGCAGCATCCCGAGAAGCTCGAGCAGTTCTATCTCCCCGCGAAAATCGGGCCGCGTCCCGCCTCGCTCGGAGCGGCGGCCGCTGCTCCGCTCGCGGAGCCGAGCGCTGCCCCGCCGCGCGGCGACCCGCGCTGGGAAATCGTCGGCTTCCATCGCCCACTGAGCGGTTTCTTTTACAACTACCTGCTCGCACTGTTGATCATGATCCCGTTCAACTTCGTGTTCACCTTTTATATCGAGCGCACCTTCGTGAACCCGTTCCTGGAGGCGCGCGGCGCGTGGGCCGCGGTCACCCAGTTCATGACGTTCTTTTTCACCCTGCTCGATCTGGGTACGAGCCAGGCGATGGTGAAATATTTCGCCGAGTACCGGGTCAAAGAGCCGGGCCGCGCGATCAGCTACGCGCAGTTCTACATCTGGTTCCACGCGCTCTCCGGGATGTTCCAGATAACGGTGCTGGGACTGATCGCGGCGACCTGGATGCCGGGCACGACGGTCGCCTTCCTGACCTGGTTCGTGGTGCTGCACACGCTCATCCAGTTTCCAGGTTTCATCCTGATCTTTTCCAACCTGTTCCGCGCGCTGCAACGCTTCGACTACGCGCAGCTGCTGATCGTGCTCATTTACGTGCTCAACCCGATCGTCCAGATGACCTGCGGGATCTACATGCGGCACTGGGGCCTGATGCATCCGGTGTTCGGCGAAGGGATGGGCGTGGTGTTCGGATTTGCGATCGGAGGCGTGATCGCAAACCTGATGATGGGACTGTTCTGCGCCATCTTCTATGATCGGATGGGCTTCAACCTGGTCACCATCTTCCTCGCGCATTTCGATCGCGACACGATGAAGAAGTCGATCGTTTACGGCGTGAAGCTCACCGGCGGATCGGTCGCAGTCGCGTTGTCGTGGGGACTGATCCCAGTGCTGATGGGGATGCTGCTGCCGAACTTCCTGGAGCTCAACGAGATCTGGATCCTGACCTTCTCACTCACCTTCGCCTACCTGGAGACCGGCGCGTACATTTTCACCACGCTGATGCCATCGATCTCCGAGAGCTACTCGCAGCAGATGATCGCGCTCACGCGGCGCTACCTCGACCAGGGGCTGCGCTGGGGTCTGATGGTCACCACGATGCTGGGGGGAGCGTTCGTCGCGTTCTCCAATCCGTTCGTACACGGGCTGCTGCCGCCGCAGTTCGCGCGCGCGGCGGGCGTGATGGTCCTGATGCATTTGTGGCGCGCGACCGACTTCACCACCCGGCTCCCGGACCAGGTCTTCCAGGGAGTCGGACGCACCGGCACTTACACGTGGACCTCGCTGGTCGAGCACATCAGCCGCATCGTGCTCGCTTGGTACCTGATGAAATGGTACGGGTTCCACGGCGTGTTCTACGCGTTCATGATCTCGTCGATTCTGCGCTCGCTGATCGCGTGGCCGCTGATGGGATACCTGGTCGCGTGGCCGGCGCTCAGCGTCTGGCAGACGCTGATCAACCCCGCGCTCTCGGCGCTTGCCAATTATTTCGTGCTGCTCGGCTTCGCGCACGCGGTGTGGGGCGGACCGGGACACGTCGCCAGCGCATGGCTGGTGGTGCTGGGATGCCTGTTCGGATCGCTGCCGGTTTATATGTTCATCAGCGGATTGTTCGGATGGGACCGCTTCGCGCTCGCGGAATTTCGCGACGCCGCGGAGCTCGTGCCGGCGCCGTTCGGCGCGATCGCGCGAATGGCGCATCGGCTGGTTGCGTGGGGCTCGAGCCTGAGCCCGCTGCAAGATCGTTTTCCGGGGCGGCTGGTCGAGGAAGCGACCGCCGAAGCCGCGGCGCTGACGGCGCTCAAAGCCGAGCTGCACTAGCCGCGGCATGCGCGCGATCGAAGGAGGCTAAGCGCTATGGAATTTCAAGCTTACATGTCGGTCAAGGCCATCACGCAGGGGCAATTGAAGGGTGAGGGGACCGGCAAGCGCAAGAACAAATGGATGCCGGTCGTCGGCTTCGCGATGGGATTGGATTCGCCGCGGAACATGGCGACCGGCGCGGCAAGTGGCAGGCGTCAGTACCGGCTGGTCAAAGTCGTCAAGGAGTGGGGAGCCGCGTCGCCGCAGCTACTCCAATGCTGTGCGACGAACGAAATTCTCTCCGAAGTCGTGATCGAATTCTTGAGGACCAACGCCAAGGGCGAGGAATACGTTTACCAGAGAGTGACCCTCACCAACGCGGGCATCGCACACGTCTCCCGGTTCACGAAAGGGGGCGAGGTCGAAAGCGCTGCAGGCTCCGGCGCCTCCTCCCAAGCCGAAACCTCGATACCCGCGGAGCTGGAGGAGGTGGAGTTTTCGTTCCAGAAGGTCGCGGTAGAGGACCTCGACGGTGGAACTTCGTTCGCTGACGACTGGACCCTCGAGTGACCGCGATCGGCGGCCGCGATTCGTTCTCAATTCTGCTTGGGACACTGGCGTCGTTCGTTAACGAACGTTGCGACCCCCCCAACTGCCACAAGAACGGAATCATCCGATAAGCTTCAGCGGCACCGGCGTGTCGCTTGACATAGTTGGTAAATTACACTATTTTCACGATATTGTGAAATATCTGAATCTGTTTCGCAAGCGTCGAAAATGGTCCACGAGGTGCGCGTGCAATGGGTGATCCAGCCTTGTCCGCAAAGTCCGCCAAATCTGTCAGCTCCAGCAAGACCATCGCCAAACGCGTCGCCCACGAGGCCCGTTCGGGATTCATCGAGCGCTTTGCATCGGTCCTGACCCAATCCGGCTTTCCCCGGATGCCGGCGCGCGTGTTCGCCGCTCTGCTCGCCACCGATTCCGGCCGGCTCACCGCGGCTGAGCTGGCCGCGCTGCTCCACGTCAGCCTGGCCGCGATATCCGGCGCAGTCGCCTATCTGGTTCAGATCAATCTGGCCAGCCGGGAGGCGGAGCCTGGCTCGCGGCGCGAACGCTACCGCGTGCACAGCGAAGTCTGGTACGAGGCGATCGCCCGCAAGGACCAGGTGCTGGAGCGATGCGAGCGGAGCCTGCGCGAAGGAATCGACGTGGTGGGACGCGACACGCCGGCCGGCGGGCGGATCGCCGAGACGCTAGCTTTCTTCGAGTTCCTGCAAACCGAGCTGCCAGCGATGCTGGAACGGTGGCGCGCACGGAAAGCCGAGAGCGGCTTCGCCACTGCCAGTCGCTTCTCGAATGCGCAACGGCGGCCAACTCAGGTGAAGCGCTCAAAGCGAGACCGCGCGGCAGTCAGCCACTAGCCACCGCAACAGATTCGAAGGACTATGCACTCCCGTTCATTCGTCCCCAGGACAAGTACACGGCGAGCATGCACGACGACGTGTACCTGTCTCTGTCAGACGCGGAACGCGCGAGGTTCGGCTTCAAGACCGGCTCGCTGGGCAGAATCGATCCACGCTTCCCGGTGACCGCACCAATGTCGAAATGAAGGGACCATACATTCCGGAGCTTCGTGCGGGCAGCGACAGGCACGCCGTCCCGGCTTCGTAGACCAAAACTACTGTGGACCGCCGTCAACTTGCAGCATGGGCAGGCATGTTTGGACCTGCACTCTTCGTGGCAACCTTCACGCTCGAGGGTTGGCTTCGCCCCGGCTATGACGCACGCCGAATGTTTGTCAGTGAACTGGCGCTCGGCCCATGCGGCTGGATTCAATGTGTCAACTTTGTTGTTTTCGGAGCGCTCTTCCTCGTATTTGCGCGTGGCGTGGCCGCCGATTTTCAAGACGGGAAGGCGTCGCGCGCCGGCCCGATACTCTTCGCGATCATTGGATTCAGTCTTCTCGTTTCCGGCTTCTTCGTGATGGATCCAGTGACTACCCTTCCTGATCAGATGAGCTGGCACGGCAAGCTCCACATGTTCTTCGGAGCTCTGGTGTTTTCACTATCGCCGATTAGCTGTTTTGTGTTCCTCCGCCGTTTTCGCGAGGACGCCAGATGGCGATCGTTGCAATGGTGGACTCTCGCGGCGGGAACGATAACCGCCGCCGCACTTGTAGTCCTGTCTGTCGGGCCAACTCAGCCGCCGGCAGTGCCGAATGCCTTCAATGAATGGAACGGTCTAGTTCAAAGAGCGATCCTGATCCCGTACTTCAGTTGGATATTCACCTTTGCCTTGCTACTCCGCAGGCGAATGGTGAGCGCCGAAGCCGCGACGATGACGGGGCTCAAAGCCGAGCCGCGCTAGCTGCGGCCTCGATTCCCAACTTCACTATCCGCGCCGGTAGACCGCGAACTCCTGCTCGAGCTTCGCGACGCGTTCCTGCACCGATTCGAGCCGTTGGGTGCCGAGGAAAAAATTCACCAGCTCCTCGTGGCTGACCTGGCCGCCGGGGCTCATCACTTCGACGAGTTCCTCGATTAGGCTCGGGAACTTCTCGCTCGGGATATAGTAGTTAGCCCAGCCGAAGTTACAGTGGCGATGCAAAATTTTGGCGACCGTCTTTTCCAACACTTCGCGGCGCCCCGTTTCGCGTTGTTGCTCGTCGTTCAAGTGGTGTTCCCCCATCTCGATGAAGTAGATGCCCGCGCGTGTCAGGCGCCCTTCCGTGCCAGCGCCGGCGGTTCGTCTTCCGCCCACTGTATCTTGTGATAATCGAAGCGCATGTTCTCGATCATGTTGAATTTGATTATCTCGAAGTACGGCGAGAGATCGAAGTCGCGCGGCGTAATCAGCGTCGGCGAAACGACCCGGAGCACCCCGTAGGGGCGCGCGCCCGGCTTCGCGCCAATCGGCCACAGGCGCCGGCGCGCCGCGAGCGACTCGTCGGGGAGCTGCTCGAAGCGCGGCACGATCGGAAATCGCACCCGCGCAAACGAGCTCGCGATCAGGCTCGAGCAAATGACGCGCGTCGGCTCGCCGGAACCGAAGTGCAGCGCCTGACGGCGGAGTCGCGCCGGGATCAGGCTGACGGGCAGAAAATATCGCGCGAGGTCGACCACGTTCTTCACGTCGTAGATGTCACCGACGCTGCGCAGCGCCTCGTCCATAACTTCAGTGCGATCTTCCGTCGAGAGATTGTACGGACGGCAGACGCGGATGTTGAAGTCCCGGTACTTGCTGAGCGGCGAGAGCACCACGCCGCATTCAACTAGCGCCTCGACCACCAGGTAGTGCGCTTCCTCACCGAACTTCTCGATGAGCTCGGCCTTGAGCGCGGGATTGCGGCGCAGCGGCTCGTCCCCGACGTAGAGCGCGGAGTGCGACCACGAGCTCTGCGTCAGATACTTGATGCACTCGCTGATGCGCTCGTTGCCCTCGACCAGGACGACGTCGCCCTTGCGGATGTGGCGCTTGAGCGCGGCCATGTCGTTGGGGATGCTAAGCGTGTACCGCTTGACCGGCTTGGTGAGCAGCGCGATCGCTGAGTCGACCATCCAGGCTTTGAGCCGGGAATAAATACTCACTTTTCTTTCGCCCTCGCCGGCGATCCTATGACGTCGGCGCTGTCGCCGTGCGGTGAACCACCAGCGTTCTAACTACTTGAATATACGGATGCTTTGCGGCCTGAAACAAGCGAGGGGCCGCGTTGCGAAGAGCCGCGCCGGGAATCGGCCCGCGGACCACGGCGGGCGCTCAGACCGCCAGCTACGCGCCGAAGGGCGGCGCGGGCGGTGAGGGAACGCGCGCGAACGGAAAAGTCAGGGAACGGAAAAATCAGATTCGGAACTGGCCGACGATCGCGTAGAACGGCACGCTGAGCGTGGTCTGCTCGGGATCGTCGGTCTTGATCGCGAGTTGACCACGTAGCTGGCCGTCGGGCGTCCCCCGCCGCAGCATCACGGTGATCTTGTATTCCTTGCCGGGCGTGACTGGCTCCGCGGACGCGGTGACGGCGACGTTGGTGCTCGAAATTCCCAGCACTTTGATCTCGTGCGTGCCCTGGTTGCTGAGCTTCAGAATTCTCACCACGTCCTGACCGCGCGGCACTATCCCGAATGAAACCTGCGCGGGATCGACGTTGAGATCGCCGACCACGGCGCCGAACACACTGATGTTCGCCGGCACGCGATTGGTCAGCACCTTGATATTGTCGTCGAACGTGCCGACCGGCATCGTCTTGAGCACAGTGACCTTGAGCACCAGCCCAGGCTTTCCATCGGTGCGCTTCGCCTGCTCGACCTTGATCGCGGAATTCGAGTTGGTAATCGCGCCGGAGCTGAAATTTCCGGTGCCCACCAGGTCGCTGATGACCACCTGTTTAGTCACTTCGCTGCCCTTGCGCACGTCGCCGAATGCGAGCTGATCGGGAGTCGCGGAAACCTGCTGCTTCACCACCCCCTGCATCGTCATCACCGCCTGCGGGTTGTCAGGATCGTTGGTCATCGCGGTGATAGTGCGGACCTGGTGGCCTTTCTGAAAATGGGTGTCGAAGTCGACCGTGATCTCGGACTCTTCGCCCGGTCCGAGCCGGTTTTTGGTCGGCGATGCGGCAGTGCATCCGCACGAAGTCTTCACGCCGCGAATCTCGAGCGAGCCGCTTCCGGTGTTCTTGATCTTGAAAGTGTGACTGACGAGCTGGCCTTCGAGCGTGCTGCCAAAATCGTAAAGCGGATTTTCAATGATGAACTTCGGTTGCGGGCTGCCGGGCGGAGCGCTGTTGATCCCGGGGATATCGGGAGACTGGCTGAACGCCGCGTCCGGCATCACAGCCGCAATCAGGACACCGATGGTAACAGTGGTAAGCGCGACCGCAATTCTACGCATCATGTATTTGATTGTACCTGAAGTATTCGCTTGAACCTGTTGGGTTTGGCGCGGCGTGGGGAGTCCGCTACGTGATCAATCTTCCTTAATCAATTCGCGTACGCGGCGAGCGTCAAGAGGCTTTGTCCACCGCGACGGCCTCGGCCACGGTCCCGGCGGATGGCGGCTGATAACGACTCAGGAAGTCGGTCGAGAATTCTCCGCTCTGGAAGTCGCGGTCGTTGAGAATTTTCAGATGCAAGGGAATGTTGGTCTTGATTCCGTCGATCACGTACTCGCGCAACGCCGCCTTGGCGCGCGCGATCACTTCGGCGCGGTTCTCGGCATGCACGATCAGCTTCGCGACCAGCGGATCATAGTGAACCGGCACGCGATAACCATCGTACAGCGCGGTCTCGACGCGCACGCCGAGGCCGCCCGGCGGATGATGATTGCTGACCACGCCGGGTGACGGGATGTGCCGCTCCGGGTCTTCGGCGTAGATGCGGAACTCCATCGCGGCTCCCTCGAACACGACCTGGCGCTGCTTGAAGCGCAGCCCTTCGCCCATCGCGACCCGGATGCTCTCCTTGACCAGGTCGACGCCGGTGACCATCTCGGTGACGCCGTGCTCGACCTGGATGCGGGTGTTCATCTCGATGAAGTAGAAGCGGCCGTCGGGCGCCAGCAAAAACTCCACGGTGCCGACGTTGGAGTAGACCACCACCTCGGCGGCGCGCACCGCCGCCTTGCCCATCTTGTCGCGCAGCCGCGCGGTGAGGCGCGCACAGGGCGACTCCTCGATGACCTTCTGATGGCGGCGCTGAATCGAGCAATCGCGCTCGCCAAGATGGATCACGTTGCGCTGGCCGTCGGCGAGAATTTGAAATTCAACGTGCCGCGCGTGCTCGAGATATTTTTCGAGGTACATGGCGCGCGAGTTGAACGCCGCCTCGCTCTCGGCGCGCGCGAGCGGAAACAGCCGCGTCAACTCGGTCGCATCGCGTGCGACTCGCATCCCCTTGCCGCCGCCGCCGGCCGCCGCCTTGATCAGCACGGGGAAGCCGAGCCGCTTCGCATCCGCGAGCGCGTCGCGAAGCTCGGTGACGCCCTTGTTCTCGCTGCCCGGCAGGATCGGCACGCCCGCCCGCTGCATGATTCGCCGCGCGCGCGGCTTGTCGCCCATCAGGCGGATATGGCGCGCGCGCGGTCCGACGAACTGCAGGCCGGAGCGATGGCACGCCTCGGCGAAATCGCCATTCTCGCTCAGGAAGCCATAGCCGGGATGCACCGCGTCGGCGCCATAGGTCAGCGCCGCGCTCAAAATCGACGGGATATTGAGGTAGCTGTCCTCGGCCGCCGGCGGACCGATGCAGACCGACTCATCGGCCATCCGCACATGCAGCGCGTCCTTGTCGGCGGTCGAGTAAACCGCGACGGTCGGAATTCCGAGCTCGCGGCAGGCGCGGATAATCCGGATCGCGATGGTGCCGCGATTGGCGACCAGCAGCTTCTTAAATGTCACGAGCCTAGCCTACCTCGAGAATCAACAGCGGCTGTCCGTACTGAATGGGCTGGCCGTTCTCGCACAGAATTTTCACCACGCGGCCCGCGGCCGGCGCTTCGATCTCGTTCATCATCTTCATCGCTTCGATAATGCACAGCGGCTGGCCCTTGCGGACCGAGCCGCCTTCCTCGACGAACGGCGCCGCATCGGGCGACGCGGCGCGATAGAAGGTTCCGACCATCGGACTCTCGATCAGCCTCTGATTCGGCGCCAGCGCGATTTCGCCGTCGCCCGCATCGACTTTGTCAACCTCGTCTACTTTCGCCGCACGCGCCAGCGCCGTGGCGCGGGCGACGGAGTTGGCGGCGGGATTCGCGGCCGCGTCGGTGGCGACGCCGCGAACCAGCCGCACCTTGCCCTTCTTGTCCTCGATCTCGAGCTCGACGAGCCCGTAGTTTTTCATCAGGTCGAGCAGGCTTTTCAGGTCGCGAGTTTCCATCCGGTTGGCGAGCGGGCGTTCGTTCCTGGCTTCAGGAGTTCGCGTTCGATTTGCGCGCCGAGTCGACAATGTTCCGGGCAGCCCTGAGAGCCAGATAATAGCTCTCCGCGCCAAAGCCCATTATCCGCCCAACCGCGATATCAGCGATAGTGGAGCGATGGCGGAACCTCTCGCGCCGGTACACGTTGGAAAGATGGACCTCGACGACCGGGAGCCCGACCGCGAGCAGCGCATCGCGAATCGCGACGCTGGTATGCGTGTAGCCGCCGGGGTTGATCAGGATAGCATCGGCCTTTCCGCGCGCGCTCTGAATGCGGTCGATAATCGCGCCCTCGGTATTCGACTGGAAGGTTTCCACCTTGATGTCCAGGTCGCGGCCGAGGTCTTTGAGCGCGCGGTCGATATCCCTCAGACGGGTGCTGCCGTAGACCTCGGGCTCACGCTCGCCGAGCAGGTTCAAATTGGGTCCGTGAACCACGAGCATCGAGAGCGTCGCGCGCTGACCGGAATTCTCCGCTGCGGCCGCAATTCGTACCGCTGATTTAGCCGCCATCTCTGCGCACTGCTCCTGGCGCAATTGAATCGCACTGCCACAGCGACTTCAAGACCGACTTCAAGCGGCATGACGCGCCGCGACTCAATCGTTGGTCGCGCCCAGGCGGCGCTTGAGCGCATCCTGGTAGACTTCGCGACGGCTTTTGCCGGTGAGCCGCGCGACGATCGCACTCGCATCCTTGAGGCTCATCCCCGCCTCGACCAGCATTGCGGCGGTAACCGATTCCGTGGCTTCGTGCGGCGCGATTGCGGCGTCGCCGCCGGCGCCCTCGACGACGATCGTCACTTCACCGAGTGCCGCCTGGGTGCGAAACCGCCGCGCGAGCTCGGCGAGCGCGCCGCGAATCGTCTCCTCGTGAGTCTTGGTTATCTCGCGAACGACAGCGGCGAGGCGCCCTTCGCCGAACGCCGCCGCCATCTCAGCCAGAGTGTCGGCGAGCCGCCGCGCTGCCTCGAAGAAGACCATCGTGCGCGGTTCTCGTGCCAGCGCGTCAAGCATCTTGCGCCGCGCCGATTCGCGCGCGGGCAGGAACCCCTCGAAGGCGAAGCGGTTGGTCGGAATTCCCGCGATCGAGAGCGCGGCGATAGCGGCTGACGGACCGGGAACCGCAGCGACGCTGATTCCCGCCTCGAGCGCGGCGCGGACGAGACGGAAGCCCGGGTCGGAAATGGCCGGCGTGCCGGCGTCGGTCACGATTGCGATCCGTTCGCCGCCTAGCAGGCGCTCGACGAGTTCAGGCGTGCGGCGTTCCTCGACGTGCTCAAAGTAGCTGATGGTAGGTGTCCGGATTCCATGCGCCGCGAGCATCCGGCCTGTGCGGCGCGTATCTTCGCATGCGATCAGATCGGCCTCGGCAAGGGTCTTCGCCGCGCGCGGGCTCAAGTCGCCGGAATTTCCGATCGGCGTGGCAACTACGAACAGGATGCCCGGTCCGGGCCGGCTGGAGCTGGAGAACGATTTCATCGCGCGATAGCGCAATCCTCACGCAAAGTGATCACAGGGACAAGCGCCCTTGCCGCCGTTTGTTTCCATACGCATCGGGACACTACAATTGCGGCGGCATTTACGACTGGAGCATCCGGCGTGGCCGCAGGCAAAGCTACCCTCCTGATTTCGTGCATTGATCGTCCGGGCATCATCGCGCGCGTCTCGAGCCATCTGTTCGAGCTTGGATGCAACATCATCACGTCCGACCAGCACAGCGACGACGAGGACGGCCACTTCTTCTGGCGGATTCATTTCGAGAGCCTGCAGCGCCCGGTCCCGGAGCTGGCGACAGAACTCAAGACCGCGATTCCGGGGCTGCTCAAGTGGGAGCAGTTGCGTTTCCATCTGTACGACACCGCCAAGCGCGACCGAACAGTCATCATGGCGTCACGGCTGCCACACTGCATGATCGACCTGCTGAGCCGCCATCACGTTGGCGAACTTGACGGAGACGTGGTCGGCGTAGTCAGCAATCATCCCGACCTGGAGCCGCTGGCGCGTCCGTTCGAAGTTCCCTTCACCGTGATTCCGGTGAACAAGGACGGTAAAGCCGCCGCCGAGCAGGCGCTCCTGGAGCGGCTGGGCGAGCTTCGCGCCGACACGGTGGTGCTCGCGCGCTATATGCAGGTGCTGTCCGGAGATTTTCTACGCAAGTGGGCCAAGCCGATCGTGAATATCCACCATAGCTTCCTGCCTGCTTTCGCGGGACAGCGCCCGCACAAGCAGGCCCACGACCGGGGGGTGAAACTGATCGGCGCGACTGCTCACTACGTGACCGAAGAGCTGGACGCGGGTCCGATCATCGCGCAAGCGACCACCGCGGTGACGCATCGCGACACGGTCGCGGACTTAACGCGCAAGGGAAAGGATCTCGAGGTGATGGTCCTCGCGCACGCCGTGCGCGCGCATCTCAAAAAGCAAGTGCTGATCCATCACAACCGGACGATTGTTTTTGAGTAGTCGCGCGTCCGTAGCGGCTGCCCGTCAGGCGGGCCCGACGAAGAAGCTCAGCGAGCGGCTTGCGAACGCGAGAATCGGCGCCCAGTAAAGCCCGAACAGGATCGTCGCACACGCGAGCACGCCCATCAGGCTGTAATTCCACAACTGGATGCGGACGGTGCCCTCGTCGCCTTTCGGCTGATCGAAGAACATCGTCTTGATCGGCCGCAGGTAATAGTAAAGCGACACTACCGAGTTGAGGATTCCGACCAGCGCCAGGATGTAGAACTGGCTGTGGATCACCGCCGCGAATAGATAGAACTTGCCGATGAATCCGACGGTCAGCGGGATTCCGGTGAGGGAGAACAAAAAGATCGTGAGCGCGAACGCGGGGACGATTCCACCGCGCCACGCCAGGCCGCGATACGCGTCGATATCCTCGCGGCCGGTCGAATTCGCGACGATCATCACCACCAGGAACGCGCCCGCGTCCATCAGATAATACGCGAACAGGTAGAAGAGCATCGCCTGGATGCCATCGTTCGAGAGCACCACGAATCCCATCAGCGCGTAACCGGCCTGCGCGATACTCGAGTATGCGAGCAGGCGCTTCATGTTGGTCTGCTGCAGCGCGGCCAGGTTGCCAAGCGTCATCGTGATGATGCAGACGAAGAGCAGCAGTTGCGGCCAGTCCACTCCGGCAAGGGCCTGCCAGCTTCCGCCCGCCGCCAGATGTGAAATCGCGGGAAAGAAAAATCGCGTCAGCAGCGCGAAGCCGGCGGCCTTGGAGCCGATCGCGAGGAACGTCGTGATCGGAATTGGCGCGCCGGTGTATACGTCGGGCGCCCACATATGGAACGGCACCGATGCGACCTTGTAGCCCATCCCGGCCAGGATCAAGACCAGCGAAATGAACACCGCGAGGACAGGCAGATGGCCGGGCGTGGAAAGCGCGCGATTGATCACGGTGAAGTCGAGCGACCCGCTGATGCCGAAGATCCAGCTCATCCCGTAGATCATCGTGCCCGAAGCGACGCCGCCGTAAATCAGGTACTTGAGCGCGGCCTCCAGCGAGCGGCGGTTATGGCGCAGGAATCCGGTCAAGATGTACGAGGTCAGGCTGACGAACTCGAGCGACAGGTACGCCATCAGCAGGTTGGCCGACTCCGCCATCAGGAACATCGCGAACGTGCTCGCGAGCAGAATCGCGTAGTACTCGCCCTGGTCGCTGCCGCGCACTTCGACGGAGCCGATCGACATATAGACGCCAATCAGGCCGCCCAGTGCGATCAGCGCGCGAAAATAAATCGAGAACGAATCGAACACCAGCATCCGATGGAACAGCCATGCGCCGCCAACCGTCGCTGGCTCGAGCGCGATCAGCAACAAAGTCCCCGCCGTCGTAACGAGTGCGATGTATCCAAGGATCGACTTGTCGGTGACGGCGAGATCGATGATGACGATCAGCAGCGTGCCCGAGACGAGCAGAAGCTCGGGCAGAAAATGGGCGAGGCTCGCGAGGTTACCCAGATCCATCGGCGCTAGTGAATCAGCGCGACCGCGGCGCCTGGCGCTGCAAGCACGACCTCGTTCAGATGCACGAGCGAGGTGTTGAGCAGGCCCAGGATCGCATGCGGGTAAACGCCGAGAATGAGCACGATGACGGCGAGCGGGACCAAGGTGAACGCCTCACGGAAGCTGAGGTCGGGGAGCGACTTATACTTCTCGTTGAGCGGACCCAGGTAGATGCGCTGGAAGGTCCACAGCAAATATCCCGCGGTGAGAATTGCGGTCGCGGCGGCGAACACCGTCATCAGCGGATGGGTCTGCCATGCTCCGAGCAGCACCAGCACCTCCGAAATGAACGCGGACATTCCCGGCAGTCCCATCCCGGCGAAGAACGCGAACCCGGTCATGCCAGCGTAGAGCGGCATCTCCTGCGCGAGGCCGCCGAAGCCGTTGATCTCGCGGTGATGCGCGCGGTCGTAGATCACGCCGACCAGGATAAAGAGCATCGCCGTGATGGTCCCGTGATTGAACATCTGCAGCACCGCACCGTTGATTCCCGCGGCGGTGAACGACGCGATGCCGAGCATCACGTAACCCATGTGACTAATCGACGAATAGGCAATCAGTTTCTTATAGTCAGTCTGCGCCATCGCGCACATCGCGCCATATACTATGTTGATAGTCCCGATCACGCCGAGGAACAGCCACGCGAGCTCATGGCTGGCGCCGGGCAGCATCGAGAAATTGACGCGCAGGATTCCGTAGGTGCCCATCTTGAGCAGAACGCCGGCCAGGATGACCGAGATGGCAGTAGGCGCCTCGACGTGCGCGTCTGGCAGCCAGGTATGGAACGGGAAGGCGGGAATCTTGATTGCGAAGCCGATGAATAGCGCTATCCACACGATGCGCTGAAAGCTCATCGGATATGCGCCCGCGTTCGCCGCGAGCTGAGTCATGTCGAAGGTCGGAGTGGGACTGTAGTAGTACAGCCCGAGCATCGCGAGCAGGATCAGCACCGAGCCGAGCAGCGTGTAAAGAAAGAACTTGATCGCGGCGTACTCGCGCCGCGGGCCGCCCCAGATGCCTATCAGGAAGTACATCGGCAGCAGCATCACTTCCCAGAAAATGTAGAACAGGAAAAAATCAAGCGAGACGAAGACGCCCATCATGCCCGTGTCGAGCATCAGCAGCAGCGCGTAATAGCCCTTCTCGGCGCGGTTGATGCCGAAGCTCGCAAACACCGAGATGAAGCAGATCAGCGCGGTCAGCAGCACCATCGAAATCGAAATACCGTCGATGCCCATGAAGTAGTTAATGTGGTAGGCGGACATCCACGAGTACTTCTCCGTGAATTGCATCGCGGTGGTGGTGGTGTCGAAGTGCTGGTACAGGTAAATCGCAATAGCAAGTTGCGGGATCGTCGCTGCAACCGCTATCCACTTGTAGAATTCCTTCGTCGCGTTGGGCAGCGCGAGAATCACTATCGAGCCGAGCAGCGGCACGAAAGTTATAATTGTAAGCGCGTGGGTCATTTCAGGTTAACGTCCGTCTTGGTCTCGCATGCATTTTGGCGCGCGCCGGCATTACGCTCTTACTACTGCGCGGAATAGCAATATCAGCATCACTGCGGCCAGGATTCCGTACAGATAGCCATTGATCGATCCGGTCTGCAGCCGCCGCAGCCGGCCGCCCACGTCGAGCGTCAGGTTGGATGCCGAGTTCACCAGCCCGTCGACGATGTAGTTATCGAACAAGCCTGAGAGCCATGCACCGAATACTACAAACGCGCCGGCGAGATTCACGACGCCGTCGATGATATTCAGGTCGAACCACGCAAACATCCGGGTCGCGGCCAGGTATGGTTGCACCACGGCCAATTCATATAGCTCGTCGACATAGTACTTGTTCAATACCCACTCATAGACGAAGCCGCCGAACGCCGTAGCGAAGCGCTCGGGGTGGATGATCTTCCGCCGGTACATCATGTCCGCCGCGAGCCATCCGATGACCACCATGGTGAACGTGATCAGGCCGAAGGCGGCTTCGGTCGCGTGGCTGTGAATCCCGGCCTCGGTGATCCGGCGCGTCGCCTCGGAAGCGAACACCGGATCGAGGAAGGTCTCGAACGGTTTGTAGATCAAAATGAAGTCGGGAATTTTGACCAGTCCGCCGAACACCGAGAGTACGCCGAGCACGATCAGCACGTATGCCATCGAGGGCGGCGACTCGTGCAGATGATGCTCCTGCTCGTGGGTGCCGCGGAACTCGCCGAAGAACGTCATGTAGACCTGGCGGAACATGTAGAAGACTGTGATGCCCGCGCCGAGCAGCAGGAGCGCCCACACCGCGATGTGTCCGTGCGAGAAGGCCTGCCAGATGATCTCGTCCTTGGACATGAAGCCGGCGAACGGCGGCACTCCGGAAATCGCGAGGGTCGCGGCGAGAAACGTGACGAACGTGATCGGCAGCTTGTGGCGCAGCCCGCCCATCTTGCGCATGTCCTGCTCGCCGCCCATCGCGTGAATCACCGAGCCCGAGCCAAGAAACAAACACGCCTTGAAGAACGCATGCGTCATCAGGTGAAAAACGCCGGCCGCATACGCGCCGACGCCGACCGCCGCGAACATGTAGCCGAGCTGGCTGATGGTCGAGTACGCGAGCACCTTCTTGATGTCGTTCTGCGCGAGGCCGATCGTCGCGGCGAAGAGCGCGGTCGCGCCGCCCACCACCGCTACCACCGTCATGGTGCCCGGCGCCATCGAGAACAGGAAGTTGAGCCGCGCGACCATGTAGATGCCCGCGGTCACCATGGTCGCGGCATGGATGAGAGCGCTGACCGGAGTCGGTCCCGCCATCGCATCGGGCAGCCAGATGTAAAGTGGAATCTGCGCGGACTTGCCGGTCGCTCCGATGAACATCATCAGCGTCGCGAAACCGACTAGCGAGAGTCCCAGGTAGCCCGGCATCCCGGCGAGCAGCGGCGCGTACTGCGCGACCTCGCGCGTGACCAGAGTCGGATGGCCGACTGAGCCGAGCGCCCAGAACAGGCTGAACAGCCCGATCACGAAAGCCAGATCGCCGACGCGATTGACAATGAACGCCTTGTTGCCGGCGGTGGTGTTCGCGAGCACCTTGTACCAGAAGCCGATCAGCGCGAACGAGCACAGGCCGACGCCTTCCCATCCGACGAACATCAGCCACAGGTTGTCGCCGAGCACCAGCACCAGCATCGCGAACGTGAACAGGTTGAGCCATCCGAAGAAGCGCCAGTAGCCGTCGTCGTCGTGCATGTAGCCGATCGAGTAGATGTGGATCAGGCCGCCGACGCCGGTGACGATCAGCGTCATCACCATCGAGAGCGGGTCGAGCCAGAACGCGATGTCGAGGTTGAGGCCGCCGACGTCGAACCATCGCCACAGGTCGTCGAGCATGAAGCGCGAATCGGGCGCGAGCGCGAGCATCGCGATGAAGCCGCGGACTGCGATCGCGAACGCGGCGATGACGACGCCGCATCCGACAATGCTTATCGCGCGTTTGCCGAAAGTCTTCTGCAGCCACGCGCCGGCGAGGAAATTGATCGCCGCGCCGATCAGCGGCAGCAACACGATCCATCGCACGAAGGTAACGCTTAGCGGATGTTCCATCAGCGGTTATCCGCTCATTGTCTCGGCCGCATCGACGTCGATGGTCCGGAAGTTCTGATAGATCGCGAGCACCACAGCGAGCCCGATGACCGCCTCTGCCGCCGCGAGCATGATCACGAAGATCGCAAAAATCTGCCCATCGTAAGTGCCGCCGCCGTAGAACGCGAAGGCCAGGTAGTTGATGTTGGCGGAGTTGAGGATGAGCTCGACGCCCATCAGGATGCCGATCGCGTTGCGGCGCGTGAGCACGGTGAAAAGCCCGAGCGCGAAAATCACCAGGCTCAGGACAAGGAAGTGGTTGAGCGTGATTCCCCCGCCCATCGCGCGCCCTACTCCCTCGCCTCGTGGCGCGAGATCACGATCGCTCCGATCAGCGCCGAGAGCAGCACCAGCGAGGCGACTTCGAATGGCAGCACGTAGTCGCCGAGGAACGCATTGCCGATTCCGTACGTGGTCGGCGCCATCGCGGAGGCCGGCGCCTGATGCCACGGGGTGCGGACGATCGCGTAGAGCATGATTGCGCCTGCGATCCCGACCGTCGCGAGCGCCGGCGCGGTGCCGACCGCGCGGTTGGAAACCGTCACGTCGGCGATTCCCTGGGTGAGCATCACCGCGAAAATCGTCAACACCAGGATGCCGCCGACATAGACCAGCAACTGCACCATCGCGACGAAGTCCGCCGCGAGCAGCACGTAGATCGCGACCACGCCCATGAACGCGCCGAGCAGCGAGAAGGTCGAGTACACGATGTTGCGCGAAAACGCGACGAACGCCGCCGATCCGACCGTCAGCGCTGCGAGCGCGTAGAAGATTACCTGTGCGAGCATGTCAGTTTTTTCCGGACCGGCAGGCGCGGCGCGAGCGCTCTAAGCGGATTCCTCCGCCCCTTCCTCTTCCGTCGGTTTATCGCCTCCGGGCGGTTTGTCGCCTCCAGGCTGGGCGAATTCGTCGAGGTAACGCATGCCACGATTCAGAATCGGCGCGATGCGCGGGTCGGTCTCGGGTCCTTTCTTGGGCTTGTACGCGATGACCGGGTCCTTCACGAAACGTCGAATCAAACTTTCCAGCGAATAGTCGGCGCCCTCGAACTCGGTGGTGTGATGAATCGAGCCGGTCGGACACGGCTCGCTGCACAATCCGCAGAACATGCACTTGGCGATATCGATATCGAACTGCGAGAGCGTCAGCAGCTTGGTCTGGGGATCCTTCTCCATCGCGATGACGATGCAGTCGATGGGGCACGCGCGCTCGCACGCCAGGCATCCGGTGCAAATCTCGAGATCGACTTCCAGGATCCCGCGATAGCGAAACGGCAGCGTGTCCTGCACCCGCACCGGCATCCGGTCCGGGTACTGAACCGTGTACGGCTTGCGCACGAAGTGCGACGCCGTGATCGCCATCCCTTCGAAGATGGTGCCGACCGTCTGCCGGATATTATGAAGGTATTCGCGCGCCGCGCTCATGCGTTCCCCGAGTCGTCAATCAAATCCCCGGACGGAAATAAAGCTCCATCCGCGACCGCTTCAAATAGTATACCACCCGCTGGATGAACAAGACCGCGAGCACGATTCCCGCCGCCAGCATCAGATAGCCCATCACGCGATTGCCGTCGGGCCAGATCGCGACCCACACCGCGGTCCCGATCATGTCGACGAATGCGAGCGGCACCAGGTACTTCCAGCATACCGTCATGAGCTGATCGATGCGCACCCGCGGCAACGTCGCGCGAATCCACATCGCGACGAAGACCACGAACAGCACTTTCACGTTGAAGACGATCAGTTGCAGCACGTTCATCACCACCGCGCTCTGGCTGACGTGCGGAAACTGCCATCCGCCGAGGAACAGGGTCGTCATGATCGCGCCGATGATGAACAGATTCCCCCACTCCGCCATGAAGAAAAACGTGTAGCGCATCCCGCTGTACTCGGTCGCGAAGCCGGCGACCAGCTCGGACTCGGCCTCCGGCAAATCGAACGGCGTGCGGTTGCCCTCGGCGAGCGCGGAGATGAACAGGATATTCGCCGCGATGAAAGTGAACGGATTGGCGAGCAGGAACCAATGCTGCGGCGCCCAGCCCTGCGCCTTGATGATGCCCTGCATCGAGAGCGTGCCGGTCATCAGCACCACCGGGAAGATCGAAAGCCCCGCGGGAATTTCGTAGCTCACGATTTGCGCGGCGGATCGGATCCCGCCGATCAACGACCACTTGTCGTTCGACGACCATCCCGCCATCAGCACGCCGACCACGGTAAGCGCCGTGACCGCAGTCATATAAAGGATGCCGACGTTCAGGTCGGCAAGGATGAGCGACGACGAGAACGGCATCACCGCCCACGGCAGCAGGAACGCGAGCATCACCAGGTACGGCGCGAGCTTGAACAGGTGCGAGTCGGCCTCGGCGGGAATCAGGTCTTCCTTGCAGATGTGCTTGATGCCGTCGGCGAGCCATTGCAGGAAGCCCTGCGGCCCGACGCGGTTGGGACCGACGCGCGACTGGATGCGCGCCCATACGCGGCGCTCCGCCCAGGTCACGATGCCGGCGAACGGAATCGCGATGCCAAGCAACACGACCGCGCACATGACGGCGATCACGATCGCGCCGACGATGTCGCGCGGCGGATGCGCGCCGAAGGCGCCCGAGGCGATGATTGAGTCGATGAGCGTCTGCATCGAAGCGTGATTTAATTAGCGATCGATCTCCGGGGCGATGACGTCGAGGCTCGCGATCAGCGCGACCAGGTCCGCGATCATCAGACCCGCCGAAAGCTTCTGGATGATTCCCATCGCGGCGAACGAACCGGTGCGTACGTGCACGCGCCACGGATATCCGGTCCCGTCGCTCACTACGTACCAGCCCATGTCGCCGCGCGCACTCTCGACGCGCACCTGGCATTCGCCGGCGGGCGGCTTGAAGTTGCGCGCGACTTTGGCGAGGACCGAGCCGGGCGGAATCTGCTTGAGCGCCTGGCGCAGGATTTTCACCGACTCCTTCATCTCGCGCATCCGCACCATGTAGCGGTCCATCGAATCGCCGAGCGTGCCCCACTCGCCTTTTCCAATCGGCACTTCGAAGTCGAAATCGGGATAAACCGAATACGGGATGTCCTTGCGAATATCCCACTTGATACCGCAGGCGCGCAGGTTGGGGCCGACCAGGTTGTAGTTAATCGCGTCGGCGGGCGTGATGATTCCGATATTGATCAGCCGCTCGACGAAAATCTTGTTGAAGGAAATCAGCGCGTTGTACTCGTCGATGATCGGATCGAGATGGTCGAGATAGGCCACTGCCTTCTCGCGCCAGCCAGGCGGCAGGTCCCACGCAACACCCCCGATGCGCATGTAATTGAACGTCAGCCGCGCGCCGCACAGCTCCTCGATCAGGTCGTTGATCATCTCGCGCTCACGAATCGCGTGCGTGAACGGCGTCATCGCGCCGATGTCCATCCCCATGGTGCCGACCGAGAGCAGATGCGACGCGAGGCGGTTGAACTCCGCCGCGATCACGCGGCAGTACTCGCCGCGCCTCGGCACTTCGATATGCCCGAGCTTCTCGCATGCGATACCCCAGCCCTGGTTGGTGAACATCGCGCATACGTAGTCGACGCGGTCGGTGTACGGCATGAAGCCGTGATAGCCGACTTTCTCCGCAATTTTTTCGATCGAGCGATGCAGGTAGCCGACGTCGGGGATCGCCTCGCGCATCACCTCGCCGTCGGCGCGCACCACGAAGCGCAGCACGCCATGGGTCGACGGATGCTGCGGCCCCATGTTGAGCGACATCTCTTCGGTGCGAAATGTATTCGTGGTCTCGCTCATTGTCCTGGCCTTACGTCTTGGCCTTTATTTTTTGGCCTTGGGATCGAGCCGGATAATCGGGCTCTCGCGCACAGTGGAAATGCCGTGATACTCGAGCGGCTCGACAAAGTCCTTGCGCAGCGGATATCCGGGCCAGTCCTCCGGCATCAGGAGCCGGCGCATGTCGCTATGCCCCTCGAAATTCACCCCGAGCAGATCAAAAATTTCGCGCTCCATCCAGTTCGCCGACTTCCAGATATTCTCGAGCGTCGCGACCTGCGGATTGTCGCGCGGCAGCTTGACCTTCAGCACCGCGCCGTGCCGATGCCGATACGAGAACAGGTGGTAGACCACCTCGATGCGATCCTTGTAGTCGACGCCGCTCTCGTTGGAGAGGCAGTCCATCGCGAGCTCTGGATCGTCCTTCATGTACTGAGCGATCTCGACGATCGCCGCGGGATCGACGAACATGAACGGGTCGAGCGGCTTGTTTACTGTTTCGAGGACGCGCGCGCCGAACCGTTCCTGGACCCGCTCGTATATCTTGAGCGGTTCCATCCTCAGGCGGCAGCCCGCTTCGGCACGCCGTTGGACTTGGTGAGCCAGCGCTCGGTCATGATTTTCTGCTGCAGCCGCAGCAGGCCCTCGGTCAGCGCCTCGGGACGCGGCGGGCACCCGGGGACGTACACGTCGACCGGCAGAATCTTGTCGACCCCGTCGCACACCGAGTAGGCAAGCTGAAAGAGCCCGCCGCAGCTCGCGCACGAGCCCATCGAGATCACGTAGCGCGGCTCGGGCATCTGGTCGTACAGCAGCCGCGTGCGCAGCGCCATCTTGAGCGTCAGCGTGCCGGCCACGATCATCAGATCCGATTGCCGCGCCGACGCGCGCGGGGTGGCGCCGAAGCGCTCGATATCGGCGCGCGGGCCGCCGGTCTGCATCAGTTCGATCGCGCAGCACGCCAGGCCGAACAGCATGTACCAGATGCTCGATTTGCGCATCCAGTTCAGCAGCTCGTCGGTCTTGGTCGTGAGCACGTAATCCGGAAGCGTGTTCAGAAGCGACATATGGATTTCGGTCCTCTAGATTTAGGTGCTGGGGCCTCTACTCGGGAACTTTCTTGACCCACTCGAGATCGTGCTTGACCCAGACGTAGATGAGACCCACGAACAAGATTAGCAGGAAAATCAGAATCTCGCTGAGCGCGTACAGCCGGCGCCCCGAGCGCACCCAATCGAGATAGACCGCCGCGATCGGGTAGACGAACGCGACCTCGACCTCGAACACCACGAAGATCAGCGCGATGATGTAGAAGCGCACATTGAAGTTGATCCACGCGCGCCCGGTGGGCGGCTCGCCGCATTCGTACGGCATCAACTTGCGCTCGTAAGGGTTGTTGGGCGCGAGCAGCCGCTGCAGCCCGAACATCGCGGCCATGATGCCGAACCCCACCACTGTGAGCGCAAGCGCGACGCCGAACTGGTAATACATCGTAGGTTTACAGAGCCCTCATGTAGTTGCCGCGGGTCAGGCTGTCAAGAAGCGCCACTTTTCGGAGCACGCTCGAAGATTAAGCAATACTTCATCAACCGGATATATTATAGCAGCCGCTGCCGGCGCCTCGAAATGCCCTACTTCTTCGGATTTACAAGCTTATTGAGCGTCAACACGTCGAGCCAGAAGCCATGCTCCCCAGGACATGCGTGCATCTTGACTCCGTGCTCCGCCTTGGGGACCAATTGCTCGCTGCACTCGGGGCATAGCAGCTCGGACTTGCCCTTGACGCGCATTTTGGCGAGCAATTCCTGATCGCGCTTGCGCGCCCACTGCTCCTCGCGCGCGGCCTCGACGTCATGAAACTTGTCGCCGAGCCGATCTTTTTCTGAATCTGCCATGGGATTTTTTTCTCCGCGTCAGCGCGCGCGCCTCAAGTCATCTCTTTGATCAGCTTACCACTGCGCGCCTTTTCGACCGTCGCGTCGAACTTGGGTCCCAGATCGACGCCCATTTCCTTGGCCCGCTTTTTCGCCCACAGACCGACGTTGCGCGAGTCCCGGTAAAACGACTCGTCGCGCGGCTTCGAGACATCGAAGCCCGCGAGCCGCGACGCCTCGGTCTCGACCACCGCGAACGAGGACATCACGCGGCGCATCCGCGTACCGCCGCACTCCGGGCACACGACCCGCCCGCGCCGCCGCGAGCCCATCACCACGTGCGAGCTGATACGCTCGCAGCGCGCGCACTCGTACTCGTATATCGGCATCTAAACGGAGAATATCTCTGCGGCGCCAAGCGGGCAAACCAGCCCGCGCGCGACGGTAGTGTCCTACTTTGTCGGGCCGGAAATCTCCTCGCATCCGAGCGTGAAAGAAACGCATCGCGCGTAAACCAACCGATCGCCAGACTTGACGTCACAAATCAGCGTGTCGTCGGATTGGCGCGCACAATGAACCGGCGGCTGGACGTTGGGAGGCGAATAGCAGTCCTTAACGACATGATCGCCGTAGCAATGCAGCGCGAGCCGCAAGAAAAACGGACTCTTCAAGATCGATGCGTCATCGGGAGGACGCTGCGGCGCACACCCGGCCGCCATCGCGAGGACCAGCGCGAACGTAGCGGCGCGGCTGGGCTTCATCGCTGAATTGACCCCAACCGAAGCTCCTCTGCGGACACGATTGCATTTCTCTTGAACAGCCGCGCGAGATCTCCCGAAATATCTCTGCCGCGCCAAGCGGGCAAACCTGCCTGCGCGCGACGCACTACCGTTCGGAGAGGAAACGCTGCGCGATAGGACTGCCGACGAACAGCAGCAGCGCGATCGCGCCGACCACCACGCCGCATCCGAGCCACCACAGCGAGCGATACTCGAAGCCGAGCACCAGCATCGCGAGCGCCCACAGCGGCATCACCAGCGAAATCACCAGCCGCGCCAGCACGCTCATCGCCGCTTCCGCTTTTTCCACCGCCTTGGGGTCAGCCATCGCGATTACTATTTAGCCCCTGGCTCGGTCGCTTTCAAACCCGCCGCATGGCCCGCCGGCGCGAATTCGTAGAGCGCACATTTGCCGGGCTGGAAGACACCGCGTTGGCGGCGAATTAGCTTGCTACTTTTCTGGCCGCCTGCAATAATCTTACCGAACATCTTACCATGAGTCTCACGACGAAATTGTCGACCAAGGGCCAGGTCGTTCTTCCAAAATCGCTGAGGGCGTCGCATCGATGGAAGCCCGGCACTGAGTTCATCATTCAGGACCGGGATGAGGGCATCTTGCTCAAGCCAGAAACTAAGGCTGCGTCGCGAACCTGGGAATCGATCATCGGCTGCGTCCCGTACCCGGGTCCGCGCAAGAGCGTAAAGGAAATGGATCAGGCGGTTGCGGAGGAGGCCCGGTCCCGTAAATGACGGCGCTCGATACCAACGTCCTGGTCCGCATCATAACTAACGACGATAGAGCTCAGGCGGCTCGCGCCGCGACGTTTCTGCGTAAGCAGGAGAGAGTTTTTATCTCAAAAGCGGTCCTACTCGAACTCGAGTGGGTTCTGCGGAGCGCCTACCGGATCGGGCCGCTTGCGATTGTTTCTGCACTGCGCAACCTCCTGACCGTGTTTAACGTCGAAGTCGAAGACGAAGCGGCAGTGCGGCAGGCCATCGAATGGTACGAGAAAGGGATGGACTTTGCCGATGGCTTGCACGTCGCTTCCGCCGGCCGCGATCGCAAGTTCGCTACCTTTGATAATGCGTTACGCCGGAAGCTTCGGCGTCTCAAGGTGAGTGAACTGGCAGAGATTTGAATTTGCGCTTGGGAAGAAACCTTCATCTCGCGCCGCGCGCGTGAGGAAAAGTGAAGACGAATTCGGTTTGCACCTTGGCTTGGAACGGAACCTGAACCACCGCCTTCTCAATGAGTCACCAAAAAGAGGAGGTCATCCTGAGCGCAGGCTGCCGAAGTCGAAGGATCGCAACGAACCGACCAACTACTCAGAGATAGTTGTTCACAACATTGCTGTTCGCCATGCGCACGGTCTGGGATCGAATAAAGTCTACTCGCGCGCGCACGTCCAGGCCTTGATGTCGCAGTTGTGGCCTCCGCTGCTGCCACACGCGGTCATGGCGTCGGCTTGGGCTTGGGCGCGCGTGCCCGCCATGCTGGTTGCGAAGCGATTGTTGTCTCCCGCTGCAAGGGCAGCGCAGTTGTTCGAAAAGCTGATGACCACCTTGCAGCCATCGCCATTCTTCGCACAGTTGGAGAGCGCCCGATGGTTGGCCTCGTCGGCGTTGTTGACGTCATAGGAAAAACCGTAAGCGCCATTTTTTTCCGCGTAGGCGATCGCTCCATATTTCGGCAAATTGGCGCACTGCAACCGATAGCACTCCTGCTCCGCCTCGAGAGATGCGTCCGTGCCGTAACCACCGTATGCGCGCTCGCAATCATCAACGCAGTCGGCCCGCGCGAGCGCACCCAGCGCCGCCAAGCTCAATACGACGGCTAAAGCCGCAGAACCAATCCATCGAAGCTTCATGAGATCGCCCCCGCCGCAAGCGTAGCCGCCATGCATAAGTCTCATGACGGGAACAGGCTGCTGATGCTTTCCCGGTTGTGGATGCGACGAATCGCCTCGCCGAAAAGCGGCGCCACCGAGACGGTCTGCACCTTCTGAGAGAACGTCACCGGCTGCGTTTCGATCGAGTCCGTGACCAGGAGATGTTGGATCGGACTCCGGTCGAGCCGCTCCATCGAGCCCGCGCTGAAGACCCCGTGTGACACCGCCGCGTACACCGCCTTTGCGCCGCGCTCGATAAGCTTGTCCGCCGCATCGGTAAGGGTGCCCGCTGAGATCGTGAAGTCGTCGACGATCAGCGCGGTCTTCCCCTGCACCTCGCCGATGATCTCCAGGACCTCGGCACGCTCGTTGTGCGCCTTGCGCTGTTTGTCTCCGATCGCGATCGAGGCTCCCAGGAACGAGGCATACTTGCGCGCCTGCTTCACAAAGCCCGTGTCAGGGGAGACCACGACGAGGTCCGGCAACTGTTTGCGGACAATCTCCTCGCACAGGACCGGCAGCGCGTACAGGTCGTCAACCGGGATGCGGAAGAAGCCCTGGATCTGCGGTGCGTGCAAATCCAGCATGACCACCCGGTCGGCGCCGGCCACCTCGATCGCATCGGCGCAGACCCGCGCACGGATAGAGACCCGCGGCTCGTCCTTCTTGTCCCCTTTCGCATAGCTGAAATAGGGAATCACGGCCGTCACCGACTCCGCACTCGCGCGCTTCAACGCATCGATCCAGAAAAGCAGTTCCATAAAATTGTCATTCGCCGGAAACACAGTCGACTGCACGAGATACACGCGGCGCCCGCGGACGTTTTCTTTGACGCGAACGAACAGATTCCCGTCCGAGAAGCGGATCACTTCTCCCGCACCTGGTTGCACGTGCAGGTACTCGCAGATCTTGCGCGTAAGCCTGGGACTACCACTGCCACCGAAGATGAGAATGTCATCGACCATCGTCGTCACCTCTCGCCCTCAATCGCCGCGATTTCCTGAATGGTGAAGCGATTTGGCCGAACGAGGCCTCTTCGCATACAGGATCGCGGCCTCAATGGCCTGGCGGATGAATCGCTGGTACGGTACGCCTGCCTTCCTTGCGGTGGCCTTAACCGCGTCAAGCAAGGGTCCGGGCAGGCGCATATTGACGCGCTCGGTTTTGGGCTGAAACTCGAATTGGACCATTCGCGCGCCGGACAGGTCGTAGTCGATAAGGTCGGCGTTCGCGACAAAATCCTCCGCTTCCTTATCGGTTCTAAGAACGGGCAGCTTCTTTTTCATGGCGGTCGATCTCTGGCAAATATGTGGGCTCTTGTACATCCGTTGGTCAATACAATTTTCCGGGAGTTGTCTAGTCCGGATCACCAAACGAGTCCGGATGCGCCCGCAGCCAATTGAGCGCGGGACTCACTGCCTCGCACGGCGGTCCTACGGTCTCCTACACGCCCGAGGCGCCACCTATCCGCAGCACGACCTTGCGTAGCACGTGCGTGCCTTAGTGTCGGCCACCCAGATTATTGTTTAGTCCCTGACTCGGTCACTTTCACACCTGCCATGGCCGGCCGTCGCTCCTACGTTCGGACTGCTCTATATCTGGCCCGCGAGTCTGTGATTTCTCGAAAAGTGTCAAAGGAATTTCTGCCAACGAGAGACCGCAGAGAAACCGTTGTCACTCGGTGAGGTGGTGTCGGTCAACTGGTGGAAAAGCGCTCAGCATCAGTAGTCCGGTCGAATTGAGCAGTTGAACTATCAAGTTGTTACTATGCAGCCTCCGGTTGTTCGCTGATAGTGGCTAAGTCGTGCCAGCCGACGAGCCGGCGCAGAGTAACCTGGCCGGTGCGCAGGAGGCCGAACAGCAAAAGCAGCACCGCCTCCTCGCTCGGCAGCGAGGCCTGGGTCTTGGTCCGCCGCCGGAATTCCTCGTTGATTCGCTCCAGTGCGTTGGTGGTGCGCAGCGCCTTCCATTGCGAAACCGGAAAAGCGGTAAAGGTGAAGAGTTCGTCGCCGGCTTCCTCGAAGCTGGCGCTGACGGTCTTGCAGCGCAGCTTCCACTTGCGGGCAAATCCAACCCGCGCGTGCTCGACGACCGCGCGACTCTCGGCATAGATCATTCGCCGATAATCCTCTGCGAGTTCCTCGCGCAGATGGGCCGGGGCCTTGGCGAGCAGGTTCCACAGCTTATGGTTGGTACAACGTTGAATCGCGATCTGGGGCCACTGCACTTTAAGCGCCGCAGCCAGTCCTGGATTGCCATCGACCACCGCCAGCAGCGGCGCACCGAGATTGCGCGCGCCCAGCGAGCGCACCGCATCGAGCCAGGCGTCCGCGC
>DATDGX010000005.1:0-5196 GCA_036521875.1 Binataceae bacterium (SeqCode) | reverse complement strand
GAGACGCAGGCGCGCGCATTTCCATCATGGCCAGGGCCGCTAACACTGCCGCCCATCCAACAGGCCGGATATATGACCGCAACCGTTCCCCCTCCTTCCTCGCTCACCCCTTGCACACGGGCGGGGTCCATATATGACCTCCTTTTCTTACCGCTCATTGTGACGACAGTGGTTCCGTTTCCCGTTACGAGTAGCGCTCCAAGCCAAATTCATTTTCATTTTTAAAACTCACAGGCTCTCACGATGACATCGCCTGCACGCGCTATCGAGACGCCAGCGGTTTCGCTGCGCTACCAGAAAGTTATGACAGCGCGAAGCGCGCATCTTACCCGTGGGGGAAGCGCGAAACCTGAGTCAGGTTTCGCTAGCCTGGATGCAATTCATGAGAGCCGGCGTTTCGCCGCCATCCTTCGACTCTGCGGAACAACTGAGCGACCAGGATGCGCGCTTCGCGCTCTTTTGCAGGGCCGTTAGGGTCTTGCATCCTGACCTTGAAAGAACTAATTTGTAATTCGGTATTTGGCGAAATACCGTTGGGTGGCCTGACTATGGGAGTAAATGAAGTCTTTCGCGCCCTCGGAGATCCGACCCGGCGGGAAATCCTGCGCCTGCTCAAGGAAAAAGATCTGAGTGCCGGCGAGCTCGCGGAACGATTTCCGCTCTCCAAATCGACGCTCTCCGGCCACTTCTCGGTTTTGCGCCATGCCGGCCTGGTCGTGTCCGAACGGTACGCTAACCGAATCGTTTACAGTCTGAATGTCTCCGCGTTCGAGCAAGCGCTCGGCGCCGCCTTTGAATTGCTTTCGGTCAGAGCGGCGGGGCGCCGCCGCTCGAAACGCGCAAGGAATAAGAGGGTACTGATAAATGCGATTCACCTGGCGCACTGAATGGCCTTTGTTGCTGGTGGTCTTTGCGATGTTCCTGGTCGCGGCGGCGACCTGGCCGGCCGCACCCGCTCGATTTCCGATCCATTGGAACTTGCAGGGTGTCGATGGCTACGGTTCCAGATTCCAGGGCGTTTTTCTCGTGCCAATTCTCACCTTGGGTGTTTATGTCCTCTTCCGGTTGCTCCCGCGCATCGACCCGGGCCGGGCCAATTACGCGCAGTTCGCCGGCATCTATACGGCCTTTCGGCTGGTAGTTCTGCTGTTTCTGGCTGCCACCTACGCGATGATGCAGTTGGTCGCGCACGGCTATGAGCTCAACGTCCCGACAATCGTAATCCTGATGGCGGGCGCGCTGCTGATATTCCTCGGCAACTTCATGGGCAAGATCAGGCCGAACTGGTTCTGTGGAATTCGTACTCCGTGGACGCTGTCGAGCAAGCTCTCATGGGATCGGACGCATCGGTTCGGCGGATGGGTATGCGTAGTCAGTGGCGTTCTGGTGATGGCGAGTGTTGCGGAACCTCCCCGGCTGACAGTCGCAATATGCCTGGCGGATACCCTGGCAATGGTGACGGCACTCTACATCTATTCATACCTCGTCTGGCGCAGCGATCCGGACAAGCAGCCCGCGGTAGGAACGATGCCAGCCGGACCCATCTGAATGACCTGCTAGGACGACGTCGCTTTGCACGCGCCATCGAGAAGACAGCGGTTTCTCTGCGTTACCAGGAAGTTCTAACAGCGCGTAGCGCGCATCTTACTTTGGGGGAAGCGCGAAACCTGAGTCAGGTTTCGCTAGCCTGGATTCAATTCACGAGCGGCGGCGTTGTTCGCCGCCATCCTTCGACTCTGCGGAACACCGTGACCTCTAGGCGGGGCGGCTTAATTTTTCAAGCGGCGGTCTCAGCGGGACGCGCCGCTAGCGCCGTGTCGGCCGACGCCGGGGCGGCCGCCAGTTGCGCCAGCGTGATTGATTTCAGCACCTCGCTGCGCGCCTCGCTCAGACGCCCGAGCACGCGTCCGACCCGTGGATCGCGGTCGCCGTCGGCGAGGTCCGGCACCACGCACGCCATCGCGTCGGCGAGCAAAATCGTCGACGGGTCGCGGACCAGGAACAACCCCTGCCCGTCGGCGGCTTCCACCACCAGGCCGCCTTCCTCGAGCCCGTCGAGAATCGGAGCGAGCGCGGCTTCCGGAACGCCAAGGTCGTGTGCGAGATGGTACGCCGTGATCGGATCGCCGCCGCGTGCGTGGCGTTCCGCGAGTCGCACCAACACGTGCAGCGCCGCCGCGAATGGGAAGTCGGGCGACAGCGGATGGCGGCTCGGACGCTGCACGCCGCGCTGCACCGCTGCGGTGACTTCCGCGCCGAACAGCACCACCGACCACGCGACATAGATCCAGACCAGGAAAATCGGGATGGTCGCGACCGCGCCGTAGATCGCGCGATAGTTCGCGACTCCGACCTGAAAACGGATATAGCCCCACTGCGCGAGCTGGAACAGTATCGCCGTCACGAACGAGCCGATCAGCGCCGGCACATATCTCACTTTGGTGTACGGAAAAAATACGAACAGGAAAAAGAAGCCCGCCCAGATGAACATGTAGGGCATCAGGCTGGTGACCAGCGGGATCCGGGAAATCCGCACTGAAAATACCGCGGTCACCGCTAGCGCGGCGGTGATCAACAGCGGCACCGTGAACAACACGCTCAGATAGTCGGAAAATTTTCTGAGATAGCTCCTGCTCTGCGGCGCGTGAAAAATGGTGTTGAGCGCCTGTTCCACCGTGCCCATCGTGGAGATCACCGTGAGCAGCAGGAAGGCACCGCCGGCTGAGCCGAGCGCCGCGGCGTTGACGTTCTGGATGTAGCCCATCAACTGCTCGCTCACGCCGCCGACGGCGAGGTAGCGCTCGATGAGCGGGCGCAGCGTGTTCTCCTCGCCGAATCCCTTCAGCACTGAAAAGGCCAGCGCGAGGATCGGGACGATCGAGAGCGCGACCGTGTAGGTCAGCGCGGCAGCGCGCAACTGGTCGTTGTTGGCGATGAAGTTCTCGACCGCGTCGCTCAAGACCAGCCATACCGAGAACAGATAGGTATGCGTCGAGGCCCGGGTCTCGAAGCGGGCGGTAGTGGTGGTGAGCCAGTTGGGGTTGCGTTTTGGCACGTGAGGAACGGGGCCGCCTCGGCGCGGCTTGGCGGGAATTGTCACGAAGCGGCTTCGCTCCTGTCAAGCGCGGCGAGAGCGCGTTGCGCCGTAGAGGGCTTTACGATTAGCTCATCGTGATGGCTCGCCTTCTCGCGCGCGGCAAGTATTTGTTCGAAGACGGGCGCAAGTTCTTCGCGCGCGGGGTTTCGTACGGCACCTTCGCGCCCAATTCGCGCGGCGAGCAGTTCCCCGAGCCCGAGCGCGCGGCGGCCGACTTCGCCCTGATGCGCGAGCTCGGCGCCAACGTGGTCCGCACCTACGTCGTCCCGCCGCCCTGGATCGTCGAGCAGGCGGCCGGCGCGGGACTGCGCCTGGTGGTCGGCATCCCATGGCCGTCGCATCTGGCGTTCCTCGACTCGCGCGAGATGACGCAGGAGATTCGCAATACCATCCGCGACGCGGTCACCGCGATGCGCGGGCTCGGCGACGGGATTTTCGCGTTCAACCTCGGCAACGAAATCCGCTCGGACATCGTGCGCTGGCACGGGCCGCGCGCGGTAAGCCGCTTCCTGAGCGAACTGTACGACGCGGGCAAACAAATCGCGCCCGATGCGCTGTTCACCTACTCGAACTATCCGTCCACCGAGTACCTGGACCTGAGCTTCCTCGACCTGGTCTCGTTCAACGTGTACCTGCATCGCGAGAGCGAATTTCGCCGCTACCTGACGCACGTGATGGCGCTGGCGGGCGAGCGGCCGGTGATGCTCAGCGAAACCGGGATGGACACGATTCGCGAAGGCGAAGAGGCGCAGGCCGCGCTGCTGCGATGGCAGACGCGCGCGGCGTTCGAAACCGGGTTGTCGGGGGTCGTGGTGTTCGCGTTCACCGACGAATGGTATACCGGCGGCGTCGAGATCACGGACTGGGCGTTTGGGCTCACGACCCGCGATCGAAAGGCGAAACCGTCGTTTATGTCAGTCTCCGAGGTTTACAGCGGAGAATTGCCGCCGCCGCTCGCGATAGCTCCCAGAGCCAGCGTCATCGTTCCAGCGTGGAATGCGTCAACCTCTGTCGCCCTATGCCTGGACTCGCTCCGGGATCAAAATTATCCCGACTACGAGACGATCGTGGTCGATGACGGGTCATCCGACTCGACCGCGGCTATCGCGGAGCAGGCGGGCGCACGGACACTGCGCCTCGAGCATCGCGGTCTCGCCGCGGCGCGCAACGCCGGCGCCGCAGCGGCGTCGGGCGAAGTCGTCGCGTTCATCGACGCGGACGCGCGCGCCGATCGCGACTGGCTGTATCACCTGGTCGAAGCGATCACGCGCCGCGGCGCTGCCGCCGCTGGCGGTCCGAACTTCGCGCCGCCGGCCGCATCGCCACGCGCAGCGGCGCTCGCGGCCGCACCGGGCATACCGTGCGAGGTCCGCTCCGGCGACGATCGCCTCGCGCAGCTATGCGGATGCAACATGGCGATCGCGAAGTCGGCGCTCGCCGCGGCCGGCGGATTCGATCCGTCGTTCACTGCCGCGGGCGACGACGTCGATCTCTCGTGGCGACTCGCCGAACGCGGCGAGACGCTCGCATTCGCGCCCGGCGCGACGGTAATCCACGAACGTCGGGCGACGTTCCGCGCGTACCTGCGCCAGCAGCGCGGCTACGGCGCGGGCGAGGGCCTCCTGTTTCGCAAGTATCCGTTGCGCAATGGCGTCGAGGACGGCATCTACGGCGGGGCGTCGTGGCTCAGCTCATTTGCGGGTTCGCCGCGGGTCTATTACGGCGCGTTCGGTCGCGGACTGTTCCAGAGCATTTACGCGTCCGGCACCTCGAGCATGCTCGAAGTTCCGCTGACAGTTCAGTGGATCGCGATTTCAATCCTGATGTTAGTCTTCGGCGCCGTGAGCCGGCTCCTGCTGATCCTCGGATACGCCGGGTTCCTCGCTACGATTCTCGCGGCCGCTGCCGGAGCGGCGCTCGCACCGCTCGATCTCGATCGGGGACAATCGAGTCTGCTCGCACGATCGTGGCTGTTGCTTCTCAACCTGGCCGGGCCGCTCGCGCGCAGCCTTGCGGGCGCGCGTGTGAAGTGGCGACTGACGCCCGCCACGGGGTCCGTTGCGCGCGCGGCACGATTCGCGACCCGAGGGGAATTCGGC
>DATDGX010000004.1:0-6947 GCA_036521875.1 Binataceae bacterium (SeqCode) | reverse complement strand
AATCCCTATGGAATATTTCTATGGCTCAATGTGTTCGGTTCGGTGTTAAGTCCATTCCTTCACCTGGTCGTGCAGGACTGGAGACCTCTGCTCTCCGGGTTGCGATCTTCGAAAACTGAATTGTCGATCCCGCTCGGATTGTTCGCCGGCTTCCTGGTATCGATAGTCATTGGTCCCGGGCTCGCCGACGCATCGCTGACCGCGATTGCAGCGCTCTTTATCGTCGCGGCATTCGATGCGGCTCGCAACGTGGCGCTGGCCGTGATTGCACTGGCTATTCCAATGACTAATCACTTCGCGATCGCTGTAGCGCGACGCAGACCAGTCGGGTCCGATACTCATTCAGATGAGCCGGTGAGCGGTTTGTTTGCGGCGATTGCGGGCATCGGAATCGTGGCTACAGCAGCGCTTGGCGGGATATTTTCCAATCGCCTGGTGACCTGGGAGCCGGTCCCGGCCGGCGCGGTGGCGTTCATGAAGGCGCACGGGCTCCACGGCAACATCCTCGATCAATTCAGTTGGGGCGACTACCTGATTTGGCACATCGCGCCGGAGAGCCGGGTGTTTATGGACGGCCGCGCGGACCTGGTCTATCCCGACTCGGTTCTGCGCGAATACGTGCAGTTTTACTACGGCCTCGCCGGCGCGCGAACGGTGCTCGAAAAGTATCCCAACGACTTCGTGCTGATCGGACCGACTATTGGAGCCTATCGCGTCGTGGCGGCGGACCCGAAGTGGAAACCGATCTACCGTGACGCGGTGTCGGTATTGTTCGCGCCGGCTTCCTCGCCGATCGCTGAAGCGTCCAATACTCAGTCGGCCAATACTCAGTTGGTCCCGGGCCGACGCGATTATTTCCCGTGATTGCGCGCACCGGCGCCCCACGGATGCGCTCGGATTGACTAATTGGACGCGAGCGAATTTCGCGCGACTGGCTAATTGGCGTACTGACTAATTGGAAAATGAAGCGAGGTGCCGCCTGCGCGGCCGCACCTCGCTTCCGACTACTCTCTAGTTACTCGGCACGATGGTCGCGAACACGCCGTGCTTTTCGTTCTTCACGCCGGCCGTGATGTACAGCGTATCGACCGAGGAGTTGAGCGCACCGCCGAACGTCAACGCCCATAGCGAGCCATTGACGATCTCATGCCTCGTGGCATCCTTGAGAACACCGTCAAAGTTTCCATTCTTGGTTTTGAAGGCGTTGATTCTTCCGTCGCCGAAGTTGCCAATCAAGATGTCATTGGCGAAACGGCCAAAAGTGCTGGGCGCCGCCACGAGACCCCACGGTGAATTGAGCTGTCCGTGCTGGGCGAAGCGGGTGAGCAGATTTCCCTCGGTGTCGAATACGTCGACGAAGCCGTGGCCCTGACCGTTGACAGGGTCATGCTTGGGCTTGTCCTGTTTCGCGTAGGTCACGTAGAGACTGCCGCCGATGTTCTGGATTCCGAACGGCGCGTAACCCTCGGGAATCTTCGGATCGGAAAATGAGCCGTCCAGAGCGGTGAGCGTGAAGGTGTTGTCGTAGGCTTCGACCGTGCCCGCGCGGAAGTTGGTCGCAAATATGAAATCGCCGTCCTTGTTGGTGCCGATCGCAAGTCCCTTGTAGACCGCGCCGGTCGCGCTGCCGCCATCCGAGTTATCTTTCGCGATTACCGCTTCGGTCTGATCGGCCAGGGCCTGGTTCCAAGCAACGATCGTTCCATCTTCGGTATCAAAGATGAAAAGACTCGGAGACGTGGTGGTGGGAGTGTTGAATCCGGGGCCTCCCGCAAAAATATTGGCGACCACGCCCGTCGGCGTTCCGCCGGTGAGAGAAGTCGGTGAGGGAATTTTTACCACCAGCGGAGTGCCCGGTGGGAACGGCGTCCCCGCGCCGTCGTAGAGCGTCGAGACGCCTGCGTTGTTGTCCGAAATCCAGAAGGGACTCATACTTGGAAAGAACGCGATGCCCCAGGGATTTTTCAGATTTGTATCGGTTACTGGTGCTTTGACCTTGCCATCGGTAACAAGGTTGGTCTGCACATAGGAGTTGATCGCCGCTGGCGCCGCGAGCGCCGGAGTCGCCGCCCCCATCGCGAGAACAGCAATCAACAAGACTACCTTCAAGGGCACTAGCTGGTTCAAAAATAATGTCTGCTTGAAAAATCGTCGCACGGCAATTTCCTCCCAAGCGGGTTAAACACGCTGGTCGGGAATCTCGAAGAGTCCCTGGCGACCCGAACGTGCAGATGGCACTTTGAATTAAAACTAGCGGCAAACCGAAATGGTTCCCCGCCGCTCCGAACTATCGCGAACCTCCTCACGGTGGCAAATCAACGGTCGCAGTTTTAATTGCAAGAGGCGGGCCCGTCTGCGGCGGATGAGCCAGCCCCTTTGAAGATGAGACTACACAGGCTATCGTCGCATAGGATAGTCACCAAATTCAGCCGCAGCCCGATCTCGTGGAATCGCGGGCGACGCGGTGTCCGGAAAAGGAGTCATGGCGAATAAGCAAAATTGCAAGGCGAAGGATTGCACTCGCGAGACGATCACGAAGGGGTACTGCCGACAGCATTACCGGCTCTGGAAGGCGGGTGAGATGCCCAAGCCGCGCTACAAG
This sequence comes from Binataceae bacterium (SeqCode), assembly GCA_036521875.1. Classification (GTDB taxonomy): domain Bacteria; phylum Desulfobacterota; class Binatia; order Binatales; family Binataceae; genus DATDGX01. The sequence continues at coordinate 4,345 of DATDGX010000004.1, read as the reverse complement.
ATCTGCACCGCGGAAAAATGCCGCAAGCCGCGCGCTCGCGGCAGCCTGTGCGAAGAGCATTTCGCGGCCAGCCGGCGTAAAGGCGACGCGGCCGCCGCGGCGCCCGCTCCCGCCGCTTCAGCGGCGCCGGCGACACCCGCACCAGAGGCGCCCGCAGCGTAAATTTTTCGCGGCGAGAGCGCCGCGATCGCATCCGCATCAACCATTGGTTATCGGCGATGGCTAACCTTATCGTGGCAGGCGCCGCCGGCCGGATGGGCCGGCTGCTGGTGACGCTGATCGCAAATGATCGGACGCACAAGCTCGCAGGGGCCCTCGAGGCGCCGGGCGTCAGCGCTATCGGCGCGGACGCGGGCGAGATTGCCGGCGCCGGCACGCTCGGCGTCAGAATTACCGCCGACTATGCCGCGCTCGCGCGTCCCGACACGGTGACGCTCGATTTCACGAACGCGGCGGCGGCGCTCGAGCATCTGGAGATCGCGTCGAAGGCGGGCGCCGCGATCGTGATCGGCGCCACCGGCTTCACTCCCGCAATGGATGCCCGGGCGCGCGAGCTCGCAGCCAGGACGCGCACCGTGATCGCGCCCAACATGAGCGTCGGGGTGAACGTCCTCACCAAAATCGTCGAAGAAGTCGCCGCGCTGTTGCCCGACTTCGATGCCGAAGTGCTCGAGATCCACCATCGCACCAAAGTCGACGCGCCGAGTGGGACCGCACTTGCGCTCGGACGCGCGATTGCGGCGGCGCGTAAGCAGGACTTCGCATCGAATGCGGTGCACGGACGCGAAGGGATCACCGGCGTCAGGCCGCCGGAGAGGATTGGCGTGTTCGCGCTACGCGCCGGCGACGCCGTGGGCGATCACACGGTTATCTTCGGCGGGCAGGGCGAGCGGCTCGAGCTGATTCATCGCGCGCAGAGCCGCGAATCGCTGGGGCGTGGAGCGCTTCGCGCCGCAGCGTGGATCGTCAATCGCAAGCCCGGTCTCTACACGATGCGCGACGTGCTGGGTCTATAGGCTCGTTTTCGCCGGCGGCGGTTCCGGGTGCTCCGGCTCGACAATTATCTCGTAGTCGACTTCTTCCATCTCGAGCGTCGCCCATCGTTGCACCAGCTTGAGATGGAGTCCACGATGCCCGCGCACGAAGTAGGCGGTCATCGCGAGAATCGCCAGGATGTTGCCCGCGACGATCTTCCACCAACCAAGAACTTCGAGCGCCGACTGATCAAGCACCGCGATGAATCCGACGAAGAAAACCTCGAACACCGCGAGCAGCAGGAACACGCCGAGCGCAAGGAACGGCTCCCATTCGGAGGCCGCGAGCAGCACCGCGATCGCGACGCCGAACATGATGAACGCGAAGAAGTGCAGCACGCTGTATCCGATCACCAGCGAAAGCGTGACGTGTACGGGCCCGGTGATGGCTGCGTTGCGGAAAATCAGCGCACCTAGAAGCGACGGCGTCCTGAAGATGGTGCCTGACGCCAGGTCGTAGCAGAGGAACCAGATCGCGACGACCACCGCGCCTACCAGCCCAGCGCTGACTCCCTCGCGCGCGACGCGGAGCCATCCGCCGAGCAGATTTTTCGCGAGCAGCGGATGGCGCCACAGGAAATAGCCGAGCATCGCCGCCGTTGCCAGCAGGTTGCCGACGATTATTCCCCACCAGGTGAGCGCCGACATCACCGCAGGTCCCAGAAACAAAACCACCGCGATGAAGAAGACCTCGAAGGCGCCGAAAAAAATCAGCAGCGAGAACAGCAGCGCCTGCTCGGTCTCGCACGCCTCGAGCAGCAGGGCGCCGGCGATACCGAAAATGATGAACGCGGCGAAGTGGATGGCAGAGTATTCGGCGGCCAGCCGCAGCAGGCCGTGATGAAGCGCCGGCGTGCGCACGCCGTGGAGCAACGTCGCGGCGAGCAGCGCGGGAGTCTCCAGCGGATGGCCGCGGGTCGAGTCGAAAATCAGGAACCACAGCGCAACCACCACGCCGCCAATCAGGCCCGCGACGGCGCCGTCGATGATTATCCGGGTTCTGGAATGTTGAATCGGCATGGTGTCAACCAATGTCAACCTACTGTCAACCAACTAGCCGATCGAAGATCGCTTAAGTAAACCTCGCGCGTGAACCGGATGCTCGCGTGCCTAACTAATATCGCACCGGCGCGCGAACCGGCAAGGATGACTGCGTCAGGTGAGAAGGCGCATAATAGATCGTACGGATAAAGGAGAATCGACGATGGCGGAAATAGAACACCGGGTGCTCGACGCGCCGATGATGTCGTTCGCACTCGACGAAGAAATAGCGAAGCTCAAAAGCGGGCATCAGTGGGAGATCGAAAGCCGCGCGGCTGTCACCCTGGTCAAGACCGCGGCGCTGACGCTCGTCCTGGTCGTGCTGCACAAGGGCGGCACGCTCAAGGAGCATCGCGCCGAAGGACCGATCACAGTCGCGGTGCTCGCGGGCTCGATACGGTTCCGGGCCTCGGGCGATGAAAGGATTCTGACTCGCGGCGCGATCCTCACGCTCACCAGCGCGCTCCCGCACGAGGTCGAGGCGCTCGAAGAGAGCGCATTCGCACTGACGGTGATACAGCCGCAGAAAGTTAGCTGAGGCGAAAAACGGCCGCGCGCGACTCAGCGATTCGAATGGACAATGCGCAGCGGAGGCGCCGCGGCCGCGAGGTCCGGGACGTCGCGGTCCTCATGCCGCGACCATCGGTAGAAAATCGCCGTGAACACGAACATTAGATAAGTGCCCTGCCCTACCCACATCAGGAGGCCGCCCAGAATCTGATCGTCGAGCGGCTTGATCCCCCACGCGTGCGGGCCTTCCAGGTACCACGGATAAATCACCGCCGGCGCGAGCGTGATCGGCGCCGCCACCGCGGTCATCGGGATCATAAGAAGGAACAGGTATATCACCTGCCCCGGATACGAGAGCCGCGGCAGTTCCGGCATCGGGCTCAAAATGGGCCACCACAAAATCACACCCGACGCTATGAAGAGCATGTGCAGCGCGATGTGAAAATTTTCGTCGCGGCACATGTGGTCGAAGACCGGCGGGAAATGCGCGCTGACAAACACCGCCGAGAAGATAAAAAACGCGACCACGGGGGTGGTGACGACGCGCGCGAGCGGGCGTAGCGGCCGGCTCATCAGGATCGGCCGAATCATCCAATCGGGCGTTCCGAGCAGTAGCAACGGCGGGATCACCAGCGTCTGCATCAGGTGCTGCAGCATGTGGATGAAGAACAGGCGCTGGTCGGCGAGCTCGTCGATTTCTCCGTGCGCGTAGAGAATCGTGAGCATCGCGAGCGCGAACCACGCGGCCTGGCGCGGCGTGGGCCGGCGTCTGAGCATCAGCGCGGCTCCACAGTAAAGCGCACTCAGGGCCGCGACGCCAATCCAGATGCTCGGATGATCGCCGAAGAAGTCCATTACTCAGTTCTTAACCTCAAGCTCCCTCGTAAAGCTCATGCCCCCGGATGGTGCGACAGGTATGCGAACAGCATCAGCAGCGACGCGAGCAGCACCGTCGCGATGAACAGCGGAAAAACGAAAAACGCGCTCAGCATCCAGCCGTCGTATTTGAGATGCATGTAGAACATCGCGACCAGCGCGAACTTCGCAGCCGCGAGAATCAGCAACACCGGCACCAGTACCGGCGCCAGCGCAGGCACGTAGAACACGGTGAGCTCCATCACGGTGAGCACGATCAGGAAGCCCGCGACGATGACGTAGACTGCGGCGCTCGGATGCGCCGCGATCGGTTCCCCGTGCGCTGCAGCCAGGTCGCTCATGCGCCTTTCACCTTCTCCATCAGGTAGACCAGGGTGAAGATGATAATCCAGATGATGTCGACGAAGTGCCAGTAGAGTCCCGCGAGCTCGACCGATAGCGCGCGGTTCTTGCCCAGCCGCCCCATCATCGCGGCGACCGCCAGCACCGACAACCAGACCACGCCAATCGCCACGTGCAGGCCGTGAAACCCGACCAGGGTGTAGAACGATTGCCCGAACAGATCGGTCTGGAGCGCGAGTCCCTCGTGATAGAAGTGGGTGAATTCGTAGGCCTGCCCGCCCAGGAAAATCAGTCCAAAGAAAACCACGCCGAGAAGCCAAATCCGCTGCCAGAGCTGATCTCCGCGCTGCGTCGCGGCCAGCGCCAGCACCATCAACAGGCTCGACATCAGGAGCACAAAGGTGCTGAACGAGGTGAGCGGGATTTCCAGGATGCTCGCGCCGGGACCGCCGATGCTGCGGCTTTTGTACACGATATAAGTCGCGATCAGGCTCGCGAAGAAAACGCATTCGGAACCGAGGAACGCCCACAGTCCTGCTTTG
>DATDGX010000003.1:0-1532 GCA_036521875.1 Binataceae bacterium (SeqCode) | reverse complement strand
GGCGTTCGTGCGCCTGGCGCATCGAGCTTGGAAACTGAGACTTGCGGCGGCTGGAAGAGGTCCGTGTCGACGCCGCATGGGATTACGTGGATTCGCTCGATGGGAACGTCGAAACTGCGCGCGATCAACCGCGCGTTCGCTTGCGACACGGTTATCAGCGCCGAGGCCGCCGCCGCCCGTGCGGCAAAGTCGGTGGGCGGGTCGCGGCGGATATCGTAGCCATGCGCAGTGAAGGTAAATGGCAGGTTGAACTCGGCCGCCAGCGCCATCGCGGTCGCGGTCGGGTCGGTGGCGAAATGCGCATGGATCAATTCCGGCCTGAACTCCTTCACCACCACGGCGAAGTTCTCGAGACCGTAGACGACAAGGCGATCGAGCCCGGCCTCGGCGATGATCGAGTGGCGAACCTGGTTGCCGGGGGTCTTGGTCGCGAGGATGCGCACTTCGATTCCGCGCCGGCGCAACTCCGCCAGCTCCCCGGCGATGAAGGTCTCGGAAAACTTCGGAAAGTTTCTGATGACGTAGGCGATGCGGCTCGGGAACACGTTCACTTCAGGCCCATCGCGGATTGAAGTCTCTAATCTCTTGGCGATGAAATGCGCGCCGGTTGCTGCGGCCGGTTCAGGCCTCGCCGGAGCTGGCGCGGGCTTCGGACCGGGGCCTCGATTTCACCAGGGCGAGCGCCGAATGGCCGAGCTCGCGGAGAAAGCCGCCGGCGTACGCGAAGTGACAGGTTGGAAATAAAATCAGGAACACGGAAACGCTGCGCGGACTGCGCGCGCGAAGAGCCTCGGCAACCGCGAATATGCAGAGCGTCGCGGCATAGACGGCCAGCGGGACCAGGTACCAGGGCGACCTTACGATCGGAAGCGACAAGAGATAGAAAACGAACAGCATCGGGATCAGGAAAACCGGCGACAGCGACGACGGCATCAGCATCGTGTTCTGACATCGCCCGCGCCCGTAGCGGAAAATCTGCCGCGCGAATCCGCCCACCGTTCCGCGCCGGGTGTGATAGACCACCAGTTCCGGATCGTGGAGCATCGTGCGCCGCTCGAGCGCCAACTGGCCGAGCAGGACGTTCTCCTCGTTGCAGACCAGGTGTCCGCGGAATGCCGATTCGCGGCCCGCGATTGCGCTGCGGCGGATAGCCAGGTTGCAGAGAATCAATGAACGATCGTCGGCGGCGCGCAAGCGGCCGCGCGAGCGATAGCGGTCGCTGACGCTCGCCGATCCGAATGGCGATGCGAGCACCTGTCCCACGCATCGCTCCAGGGGCGCGCTGGTCAGCGGCGTGAGATTGGGCCCGCCGAGAACGTCGAGGCCGGGCCGTTCCGCGAAAATCCGGAGCGCCCGCGAGAAAAGGTCGGGAGCGATCGTCACGTCGTCGTCGAGAAAGTAAATGATTTCGCCGCGCGCCTGCGCCAACGCCGCATTGCGCGCTTCGGCTGGCGAGCGCTGATCGAGCTCGATTACCGCGACGCGCGGATCCGCGCTCGAAAGGCCGCGGAGACAATCGCAGGTCTGATGGT
>DATDGX010000002.1:0-29678 GCA_036521875.1 Binataceae bacterium (SeqCode) | reverse complement strand
GTTCAACGAGAAGCTGCTGCAGTCACTCGCGCAGGATTCCAACGGCAAGTATCACTTCATCGGCGACCCCGCCGAGATTCCGCAACTGTTCGACGACGAGCTGCAGGGGCTGCGCTCGGTCACGGTGCGCAACGGCCGCATCGACGTGACCCTCGCGCAGGGCGTCCAGGTGCGCGAGGCATTTCGCGCCTCGCCGGAAATCTATCCGATGGGCTCGCCGGTCATCAGCGACGACCGCAACGTCAGTTACCAGATCGGCGACCTCGAGGCCGGCGTCCCCGGCTCCGTACTGCTGACCCTGGTGCTGCCGCCGCGCAAGCCCGGGCCGGTGCGAATCTGCCAGAACGTTTTTCATTACGAAATTCCCGGCACCGGGGAGACCACCACCACCGCTGACCTCACCGTCGAATACACGCTCGACCGCACCCTCACCAGCAAGCGCAACGGACGCGTGATGAGCCTGGTCGACCAGGTCTCGATCGCCAAGCTGCAGGCCAAGGCCGAAGAAGAGGCCAACAAGGGCAACATCGACCGCGCCACGCGCCTGCTCGGCAACGCGATGCAGGGCACCCAGCGGATGGGCAACGTCAAGGCGACGCAGGCGCTCGCGGGCCTGTTGGATCAGATCAAGAAGACCCAGACGCTGCAGACCAAGGCCGCCAAGACCACCCTGCTCCAGGCGCAGGCGGTGGTGCGCAAAACGCAGATGCTCGATCCCGAGGCTCTGAAGGAATTTACCAAGCCGGAATAGGAAACTTATCGCGCTTCGGACTAAGATAGTCGGCTCAACCTGTGGAACCAGCGATAACCGGTCACCAAACCCGGACCGGCCAATGAGGGGCTTACGAACATGATCAAGTGCGGCGAATGCGGCTACGAAAACATGGACGGACTCGACTATTGCGACGGATGCGGCGCCAAGCTGGCCGCCTCCGCCCCGGCAGCCGGAGCACCAGCCGCCGGCGCAGCCCCCGCGGCTCCCGGCGATGCGCCCGCGGCATCGGCACCGGCCGCCGAAACCACCGCGACGCCCTCTGACGGCGCTGCTGCGGCGCCAGCCGCCGAGGGCGAGAAACCATCCGACGCTCCCACCGGTGAGATCAAGGCGCCCGAGGCCTCGGCGCCGGCGAGCGGAGCAGCTCCCGACAGCGCGCCGGCGCCCGCCGCTGCCGCCATGCCCTCGAATTTCAAAGCGAAGCTCGCCGTGGTCCGCGGCGGCCGCAAGGGACAGGAGTTCCCGCTCGAGGACGGCAACAATCTGATCGGCAGATGGGATCCGGAGACCGGATCGTTCCCCGAAGTCGATCTCGACGCCGACGATCCGGAGGCCAAGATTTCGCGCAAACATGCGCTGCTCCGCATCGACGGCGGAAAAATCACTATCGAGGATATCGGCAGCCTCAACGGCACCTACGTCAATCGCCAGCCGCGGATGCAGCCGGGGACTCCGGTCGAGGTCAAGAGCGGCGACGAAATCATCATTGGGAAAACGTTCCTCAAGTTAACCATCGAGCCCATATCCTGAGAGCAGGGCTCGATCGGGCGGCGCAGTCCGGCTCCGCCCGCGATAATTACCGGGCGGGTTTGCATTCATCGCCATGAATCCGGGGGATCCGCTTGCCGAGGGCCATATGCTCGACGGCCGCTATCGCATCAAAAAGGTGCTCGGCGTCGGCGGCATGGGCCGCGTCTACCTGTCCAACGACACCCGCCTCGCGCATCGCCCGGTCGCCGTCAAGGAGATGGTGATCGCGGACGGCGTCGCCGAGAAAAAAGCCATCGAAGATTTCGCGCGCGAGGCCAACGTCCTCGCCAAGCTCTCGCATCCCGGCATCCCCAGCGTGTTCGACAACTTCGTCGAGAACCAGCGCCATTACCTGGTGATGGAGTTTGTCGCCGGCGGCGACATCCAGGCGCTGCTCGACAAGTTCGGCCCCAAGGCGCGCCTTGAGGAAGACAAGGTGCTGCGCTGGGCGCGGCAGATTCTCGAAGTGCTCGAGTTCCTCCACGCGCAGCACCCGCCGATCATTTACCGCGATCTGAAACCCGGCAACATAATGATCGACAAGGATGGGCGCGCGATGCTCATCGATTTCGGGATCGCGCGCTTCCTGCCGCCCGGCGGGCGCGGCACCCAGATAGGCTCAGTCGGCTACGCGCCGCCCGAGCAATACATGGGCAAGGTCGAGACCCGCTCGGATTTGTACTCGCTGGCGGCCACCATGCATCACCTGCTGAGCGGCCGCGACCCGCAGCTCGAACCGCCGTTCAGCTTTCCTCCGCTGCGCGACCTGGCGCCGCAGGTCTCGGAGCGCACCGCCGACGTCGTGATGCAGGCGCTCGACCAGGACGCCGCCAAGCGTCCCACCAGCGCGCGCGAGATGCTGCGGGCGCTGCCCCAGCCGCCGCCCGAGCCCAGGGTGTCGGGCGCCCTCGCGCGCTCCGGCGCCGCGGCGGGCTCGTCGGCAGGCTTGGGCTCGATGGCCACGGCGGTGCTGCCGCAGGCGTACGGATCGCAAAAATCCGGCTCCGTGGAGGCGCGCTCGCCGACTCCGCCGTCGCTGCGGCCGCTCCCGGTCTCGTCGCGGCCCGCGCCGTCCGATTCGCGGCGCGCGAGCGGGGCGGGCTCGCCGGGCGCGATAATGCCGACCGTGGTGCTGGCACAGCCGTCACCCTCGCCAGTGTCGCTGTCAACCTCGGTGTCAGGCTCGCCGTCAACGCCGGCGCGGACTGCGACGCCCGCGCCGAGCCGCATCGGCCCGCCGATCAAGAAGGCAATCGAGCTCGGCGGACGCGCTCGTGCGCTCCTGGAGCGGCTCGCATCGGCACCCCCCGCGGCTCCAGCGCCGCCGGTGTCGTCGACGGCGAAGACCCGCGAGCTCAATCGCCACATCGCATCGTCATACTCGTCAACCTCGTCGCCCTCCGCGCCAGGCCGCCCCGCGTCGCGATCCGGCAAGTCGAATTCGTCGAAATCAAATTCCAGCGCAGCCAATTCGACTGCTTCAGGTTCGACTGCGTCGGGCGCGGCGCGCCGCGGCGCCAACAGCGCCAGTCCCGCTGACTTGTTCTCCGACGCTGCCGGCGCGACGCCCGCGACGCCGAAGATCGCGCAGGCAAAACTGGTCGCGCGCGGCGAGAATATCGAATTTGGAATTTTCGGCGCGCGCGCCGTAATCGGACGCTCCAAAGATACCGACGGCCCGACCGGTGCGGACGGCGCCGCCGGCGTGCCTGACGTCGACCTGATCGCGCTCAAGCGCGGGGCCGAGCGCGTCTCGCGCCGCCACGCGGAAATCGTCAAGCGCGGAACTGACTTCTACATCCGCGATTTGGGCAGCCTCAACGGCACCTACATCGCGGGCCGCGGCAAGCTCGGCCGCGATCAGCTCTACAAGCTGAAGGATCGCGACCAGGTGGTGCTGGGCGGTGCTATATTGCAATTTCGGAGAGGCTAGCGGCGGATGATCACGTGTCCGGAATGCGGACTTGAGGCTCCCGACGACGCCAAATTTTGTGATCGATGCGGCCACGGTTTCGCGCGCGCGGTTTCCCGGCCCGCGCCCGCGACGCGGCCCACTCCGTTGTTGCCCGGGAAAATTCTCAAAGGCGGATATGAGATCGTCGAGCTGACCGTTCAGACCTCGAATGAGAATCGCTACCGCGCGCGGCGCACGCGGGACGGCAAACTCGAATCGTACGCGCTGCGCGAGCGCTTCGGTCCGGCGCCCGCGCACGCGGCGGAAGCGACACCGCCGCCCGTCAAGGTGGAGCCTGAGCCATCGCCAACGCCGACGCCGGTTGAAGAAGATCCCAACGGCCCGCATGCGAAGACCGCGGAGCTGAAGCCGCGTCATAGCGAGCCCAACGGAAGCGCGCCCGCTCCGACCGCCTCCAATCCAACTGTCTCGCATCCCGACGATGGCGGCCATCGCTCTACCACGATGCTCGAGGCCGTCGCCGTGGAGCACGCAACGGCGGCTGAGGAAGAAGCTCCGCACAGCGCCGCGCCGGAAGCCGAGGCGGCATTGCTCGCCGAGTTGTCCGCCGAGGGCAACGCCGTGGTCGCAATGGAATTGACGCCTGGCGAGTCCGCGGCGCCCGAAGTTTCCGAGACATCGCAGCCCGATGATCTCGGCGACGCGTTCGGCCGCGTGATGGCGCTGTCGCTGACGCTGAACCATCCCGCATTCCAGCGCGCGCTCGAGGGCTTTGCCGATGGCGGCCGCGTCTATCTCGCCTATGCCGACGAGGAGCTGAAACCCGTTCATCGCGCCGGCCAGAAGTTGAGCGAGCCCGACGCTATCGCGGCCACGATCCAAATCTGCCAGGCGGTTTCATTTCTGCATCGCCGCGGGCTCCGCCTCAACGACATCTGCCCGCAATCGGTCGCGGTGGGCGCTGACGGCAGAGTCAGGTTCACCGGCCTCGAGTATGTGAGCAACGACAATGAGCGGCAATCCGAGCCGCTGTTCAACGACGGATACACCGCGCCCGAAATCTACAAGGAGCGGCGAGTCGACAAGCGCGCCGATATTTTCTCGACCGGCGCGCTGCTCTACACCTTTCTGACCGGCGAGCGCCTGGCGGCGGAGAGCTGGCGCGAAGAGGCCGGGCCGATCCAGTTTTATCCGCCGCATGTGGTCTCGCCGAAGTTGGAACAGGCGGTTCGCCGCGCGCTCGCATTCGACCCCAAAGATCGATGGGCCACTATCGACGAGTTCAAGGCCGAGCTGACCCGTCTGCTGGGCACGGTGCGGATACAGTCGGCCGCGCTCACCGACGTCGGGATGGTGCGCGAGCACAACGAGGACGCGGTGATGGCGCTCGAGTACGTGCGCGAGTCGCTGGTCGACCCCGCGGAGTTGCATCTGTACGTCGTCGCGGACGGGATGGGCGGCGCGGAGGCGGGTGAAGTCGCTTCTGCAATTGCCGTAGGTACGATCCGCAGTTATGTTGAAGAGAGGATCACGGGCGCTGAAGTTGCGGATCCGGGCGCATTGATGGCCGCCGCTCTCGAGGACGCCAATCAGAAAATTATCAAGTACGTGACGGCACATCCGGAATCGAATGGGATGGGATCAACCGCCGTCGCTGCCTTGGTGACGCCGCCCAACGCGGCCGTCGCCTGGGTCGGTGACAGCCGGGTGTATCTGATGGACGGCGGATCGCTCCGCCAGGTGACCAAGGATCATTCGCTGGTGCAGCGGCTTGTCGAGATCGGTCAAATCACGCCCGCCGAGGCGCGCACTCACGAACACAAAAACGTGATCACGCGCGGGCTCGGCGCGCGCTCGAGCGGCCCCGCCGGCGCCGAGAGCGTGAGGCTTCGGCTCAAGCGCGGCGACCGGATGCTGCTCTGTAGCGACGGCTTGACCACCCACGTAGAAGATAATCAGGTAGCCGATATTTTGCGGCGTCATCACGATCCCGGCGCGGCGGCGCGCGAACTCATCACCGCTGCCAACGCCGGAGGGGGAACCGACAACATATCGGTGATTGTTCTGTATGCGAGTTAGCGCAAGGTCGGAAACCAGTAGACCGGGAACCAGGTAGTAATGGCGAGTTCCTCAAATCCTTCAGGACCGGAGACCGGGCCGCTTGCGGCCGGCACCGTTCTGCAGAACCGCTATAAGATCGAGCGCCTGCTCGGCGGCGGCGGGATGGGAATGGTCTACCTGGCGCACGATCAGCGCCTGGCTAATCGCTGGTGCGCACTCAAGGAGATGGTCGACCACTTCATCGACCCGCAGCAGCGGATCGAGGCCAACGACTATTTCGCTCGCGAAGCCGACACCCTCGCCCAACTGAAGCATCAGGCGATTCCCGCGATTACCGATCGCTTCGACGATCAGAATCGCCACTACCTGGTGATGGAGTACGTCGAGGGGCGCAACCTCGAAGAAGAGCTCGCCACGCGCGGAGAGCCGCTGCCGGAAAGTCTGGTAGTCGACATCGCGCGCCAGCTCTGCGACGTGCTCGGCTACTTGCACGGGCTCACGCCGCCCATCGTGTATCGCGACATGAAGCCGTCCAACGTGATGCTCACGCCCAAGGGGCGCGTGGTGCTGGTCGACTTCGGCATCGCGCGGCTGTTCAAGGCGGCGCGCAAGGGCACCATGATTGGCACGCTGGGGTTCGCGCCGCCGGAGCAGTACCAGGGCCAGGTCGATCCGCGCAGTGACATCTATTCGCTCGGCGCGACGCTGCACTACGTGCTCACCAGCCGCGACCCGGAGAAATTCCCGCCCTTCAGCTTCCCGCCGCTGCGTGAGCTGCGTCCCGCGATCTCGAGCAACCTCGCGGGCGCGATCGATGCGGCACTCGCCTACGAGATGGACCGCCGTCCAGCGAACATCCAGGAATTCCGCGACATGATGCTCTACGGGCGCGGCCTCGACGCGGATGGGCTCGGCGTCAGTCCGCGGAGCGGAACCGCCGATCTTACTTTTCCCGCGGAGGTTACCGAGCTCATCGTCCCGCATCGGCCGCGCAGCGCCGCGCGCCGCGCGATAGGGCTACTGCTGTTCACTATCGCGCTCGGCGGCGCGGCCTTCGGCGCGACTTACGTCTACTCGAGCCCCGAGATGCAGATTCGGCTCGGCATCAAGTCGATGGTCGACAACCTGCCGTGGAAGCACGAAGAGCTGCTCGCGAAGGCGCGCCAAGAGCCGCTCAAGTTCAGTCAGTTGACGCTCGCGCTCTCGACGCGCGAGGGAATCGCGCTCGGCCCGCCGCAAGCGGCGTTCAAAGATACCGATCTGACCAACGCGCGCTACCTCAAGTGGACGGCAACCTTCGATAACTCACTGGCCGGACTCGAGGGCAGCAAGGAGAAGATCGAGGCGCGCTTTTTCGATCCGAATGGCCTGCAAATCGCCTCGAGCACCTCGGATGCTTACATCGGGCCGGCGCAGAAGACCGCCGACTTCTCGGCCGTCGCGCTGATGCCCACCATGACCGACAAGCCCGCCGGCCGCTACAAGGTATCCCTGTATCAGGACGACAAGCGGCTCGCCGAAGAAGCATTTACCGTCGACCAGGATGTGGCGTCGCGCCAGAAAGCCGCCGATGCCGTAGCAGCCGAAGCCGCGGCCGCGAGAGCCGAGGAGCAGAGGCGGCTCGACGAGGCGCGGCGCCTTGCGATGCTCGACGAGCGGCGGCGCAAGCCGCTGTCGCTGCGCGGGATCGATTTCGTCAACACCACCAAGACCGGAACGGCGCTCTCCGGGCCGACCAATTCCTTCGACGTCAGCAAGGTGCTGTTCGTCGGATGGCAGGTGATGTTCGACAATCAACTCTACAAGCTCGAGCAGGGGACCTATCGCGTCGATGCCGCATATATCGCGCCGGATGGCCGCACCCTCGGCAGCGTGAACGACTTTCAGAACGTCTCGATGAGTCAACGAATGGTGACCTTCAGCGGGCGAGTCGGTAACTCGCACGGCGGCGCCTTTCTGCCCGGCACCTACACGGTCAACTTTTACTTGAACGGGCAGTACATCGGAGAAAAGAAGTTCCGCGTGCAGGGCGACACGTCCGGGGCCTATGCCTCTTACGGGCCCAGCGGCTCGGGCGGCGGTATCAGCAATGGCGGCAGCAGCGGCGGTAGTAGCGGAGGTGGTGCGAGCCTGCTCGGTCCGACCGTCGCCAGCGGTCATATCAGCGGCCTGCCCGGTGGCGGCAGCCCCGAGCTGGAATTGCGCCTGCGGCCGCAGCCCAACGGATTCCTGCACGGCGAGATGCAGATCCATCGCTCGGGCTTCGACACCGCGCCGATAGAAGGCTTCGTGCGCGGCGACAAGATCGAGTTCCAGGTGCCCTATGGCACCGAGACTTATTTCTTCGAGGGCAAGCTCCGGAGCGATCAGATAACCGGCACCTTCGAGTCGGCGCCCTCCAACGAACGCGGCAACTGGACGGCCCAGACGAACTAGCATCACCAGCGTCACGCGGCTTGCTTCGTGTGCTCATCTCTTTGAGTCCGGCGTACCTGCCGCCCCAATCATTCCGCCTTCAACTTCTCCGTCCGCGGGATTGGCGCACGTCCCTTCAGGTCCACTTGCCCGCGAGCGCAATGAATGACGTCGCCTAAGTGAACAACAACATAGGATCTCGTGTTCGTGAAGATGTGTGGCAGCGAACCCCACGGCAGCGCACATGAAATTCATGTCTCAGCTTCCCGAACAGCTTCGTTCGCTAAGAAGATTTCCGGTTCCGGTGGCTGTGTGCATTGCTTCGACGCTCCTTCTTAATTTTCAAATCGCAAGCGCCGTTGCGTGGTTCGATCGGTTCGAGGGCGAGGTCATATTTGCGTCGGTGGCCGCTGCTTTGGCGGGTTTGATCGTGGCTCTCTGGGCTAACACCCGTCCGCTCAGTGCGATCGCAGGCATCTTGGCCTCGGTCTTGGCGGCGATGGCGGCAGCGTTGCTCGAGTTCTCTCATGGCAGCGTGATTGGCCAGGACGTTGTGGTTGTCGGAGGCCTGGCGCTGGCAATGATGGTAGCTGCGCACTTACGCCGTGGCGCTACCATCGAATCGTTCTGGCGGTTCAACCTTCAACTCGGTATCGCCGCCGCGATGGGTGCGGTGGCATCGGTCATTGTCTGCGGCGGTCTGTCTCTTCTGCTTCAGAGCTCCCGATATCTGTTCGACGTGCCGATTGCAGGCTCGATCTACGAGCACATCTGGGTCACCGGCGCGACGCTGCTGGCACCGCTGTTCGCGTTGGCAATGGTACCGGCAGACGTGGAGAAACCGTTTGTCGTTGGCGCGGAGCCTGATTTGTTGGAAAGGGCGGTCTCCCATGTACTGAACTTCGCGCTCGCGCCTCTCGTCCTCGTTTACGCGTTGATGCTCCACATCTATGCGGCCAAGATAGCGATCACTGCGAACATGCCGAAGGGCGAAGTGGGACAGTTAGTGCTGACCTTCGGCATCATCGGGACTGCCACCTACATGGTCGCGTATCCGTGGCGCGAAGTTGGATTTCGGCCGGTCCGATGGTTCATGCGCTCATGGTTCTGGCTGATGGTTGTCCCCGCCATCTTGCTGACGCTGGCAGTTGGGCAACGGGTATCTGAGTACGGCGTGACGCCTGACCGATACGGTCTCTGCCTGTTCGCGACATGGCTCGCGGCAATGGCCGTCTATCTCGGCGTTGCGCGCGGCCGCATTGACTTGCGAGTGATACCGGCCAGCCTGGCGGTGGGGCTGCTGCTGTCTTCGTTCGGGCCCTGGAGCGCGACGGCGGTTTCGATACGCAGCCAACTCGGTCAGTTCCTCCAGGTCCTAGGGAACCAAAATCTCCTGGTCGACGAACGGCTCAAACTCGATCCGCCGCGCCTCGAGACCTTCGCTCGAATCACCGCGTCCAACGATCATCTGCTCTCGGTTCTGACTGCACTCGACAACCTTGAAGCACTCGATCGGATTGGCCCGGCTTTCGCCGGTCTGGAAGACAATCCTTTTCGGCAGCATTTCGGCGATTATCGTTTGCGAACCGTTCTAGGAATGTATGGATTGAAAGAGATCTCCAGAGAGCGGGCCAAACATTCAGAGCCCGCTAACGGTGTCGAGTCTGGAAACTCGATCGCTCTCAACTTCGACTCGGGCCGATATGACAGACTGGTTGGTCCGCTATGGTTCAACCGTGAGGGGCAAATCAATGCTGGCGCTCCAGATTCTCCGGCGTATTCCGAGGTCGAAGTAGGCGGACTGCCCGTGTCGTTTTCGGATCCTGTGCTCACCGCGGGCCGCGGGAGCGCCACGGTCAGCTTCAACCTTGCCGGGGCGATAAAGCCCGCCCAGCCGATCGCCAACTCGCCCATGCTCTTTCCCGCCCACGAAGGGCGTGAGCGCGGGATGCTAATCCTGGTCCGGCCCTCACAGCTTGCCAGTCCGAATCGGGCGGACAAGTTCGAAGTATGGATTCTCCTGAACACCCAGGCATCGGACCAGCCCACCCGCTCCCTCGGATCGCCATGAATGGTACGCCGCGATAATCCGATGTCAAAATTGACTAAAACTTTTTCCCGCTTGAACCCCATCGTCTGACGCGCAATGCTGGGTGCTCGGCATGGCAAGCAACGTTTCTCGTGAAAAATTACTCTTCTACGCAGCCGCCGGGGCGCTGGGCGGCTTTGCCGCGTGGGGCGCCGCCGAGCCGTTCCTGGGGATCCGTTCGGTTTACAGCCGCGACCTCCTGTTAGGCGCGCTGGTCGGCGCATTCATCGGTGCGTTTCTCGCCTCGATCGAGGCGCTCAGCGTCGGCCAATGGCGCCAGGCATTCCGCGGGATCCGCAGCGGCGGTATCATCAGCGCGATCGGCGGCGCGCTGGGTCTGACGGTCGGCGAGATCGCGTTCGACCTGTTGGGCGGGTTCAACGGCCGCATCCTGGGATGGTCGGTGCTGGGTGTGTTCGTCGGGCTCGGGGTCGGATGGGCGACGCGCAGCGCGGCGCGGCGGCGCAACGGCGCGGTCGGCGGCCTGCTCGGCGGCGCGCTCGGCGGATTTTTCTACCAGAGCCTGACCGCGACCTTCCCGCAGGAATTCGGCAGAGCGATCGCGATCATCGTGCTCGGCGCGCTGATCGGTTTTTTCATCGGCCTGGTCGGCGAGCTGCTCAAGCGCGGATGGCTGATGGTGGTGCGCAGTCAGAGCCGCAATGCGCGCGAGGGCCGCGAATATCCGCTCTCGAAACCGGTCACCATCATCGGACGTGCCGAGGAAAGCGATATCGGACTGTTCGGCGACAAGGCCGTGCTCGGTCATCACGCGATCATCCGGCGCGAGGGGCGCAACTTTATCGTGAGCCCGACCGGCGGCGGACAGGTCTACGTGAATCGTCAGCCAGTCAACGGGCGCTACGCGCTGCGCAGCGGCGACCGGCTCGAAGTTGGAGGCACGCTCTTTTTATTCCGCGATCGCGCGCAGGTAGCGCAGAGCTAGGAGCGCCCGGTGCGAAAATCCCGGGCCACATGCCTCGCGCTCGCTACGGTGGCTGCGCTTATCCTCGCGGGATGCGCGGCGCTCGGGATCGAGGGACCGCCACCCCCGCCGACCTCGGTCCAGACCCTCGAGTACTATCCCTTCCAGGTGAAGGGATACCAGGACAGCTACCCTCATCGCCGGATCCTGATATTGGCGCCCTCCGACGCGCGCGATTTTCGCGATGCGGGCACGCCCGATCACGAACCAGTCGGCGGCAATCCAGCAGTGGGACTGACCACTGCGGAGGACGGGTCGATTGTCCAGCGGCTGTACAGCGCGCCGCTCGCACCGATCGTGCAGAAGGCGATCGCGCGCGCGGCCGAAGAAGCCGGGATGACTGCGAGCCTCGCTACCGATTCGGAATACAAACCGCGCCGAGTTTCGGAGGACTACGTGCTGGCGAGCAAGATCACGCGATGCTGGGTGAAGAAGCATCGCGGCAACACCGGCCGCTACGGTCCGGTGTGGACCAGCGCCGCGGACTTCTCACTGGATATCGCAATCTACAAGCCGCCGTTCGCCACTCCGTTCTGGGAAGGCGTCAGCAGCGCGGAGTATACCGACCCTCCGGTCGGCAGTTTCGGACTCGGGCCCGAGGACGAGGCCGGCATCTACGACGAGCCGGGCCAGGTGCTATCGGTCGCGCTGACTCGCTCGGTAGCCGGCATCTTCCAACACAACGATCTGCGAAATCTACTTCTCGAAGACCAACTGCATCCGCGCTGAATCGCTTCGTCAAACTTCGACGACGTCGTGCGGCGAGTAGCCCAGGCTGATGGCGAGCATAACCGCCGCGGACGCCAGCAGGTTCGCGTCGGTTATCCGGCGGGCCCGCGCTTCGAGCGCCGCAACGTGCACCCGGACGGTGTCTTCCTCGTCCTCGCGCAGGCCCACCAGTCCGTCCGAATCGAACATCGCATCGATCAGTGGATTGGGATCGTAGTCCGACTCGGCGAGCGCCTCGCGGACGGCTTTGCGCCAGAACTCGCGCGCTTCGATCTTCTCGAAGTCGGCTAGTTCCCTCGCGCGATCGCGCAGGATACGGATTAAGCGCCGGTAGCGCGCAATCGCGGCCAGGTAGGGCTCGACGTCTTGCGCTTCGAGAAAGTCCTCGACGCTTCCACTTAAATCGTCGCCATAAACGCCGAGCGAGCTCGCCGCGGGCTCGAGGCTAACGAAACGCTCCTCGCGGCCATTCTCCGCGCGCTCGATACCGAGTGGATAGAGCCGGCACGCGAGCGGACGCCCTTGATGCAGCCGGCAGCGTGCGCCGTCGAGAGCACCGCACGCACCCGTCGCGTCGAATCTGAGCAGCGAGCCGCGCCGAATCGTGAAGCGGCGCATCGCCTCGCCGGTGCTGATTCCGGCCGCCCGCGCGATCCGGAGCACGTCGTACGGCGAGAGCGTGATTACTTTGTCATGACAACAGCGCCCGCACGCGTTGCACAGGTAGGAGAATGCGGATTGACGATTCACGGCCGTTTAATCTGCGAAGCCCAATACGGGTTCTCTCCTACTCGAGCGGGCCACCGACATAGTTGCGAGCTTCGCCATAGGTAGTCGTTATACAATTGGCAACGCGCGGAGATGAATGCCATCGGCAATAATTTTCTTCCGAGCTGCGACACGATGGTCGTGCTCGGGACGCATACGCGGAGCGGGGCGACGATGCTCGCGAAGAACAGCGACCGCCCCGCGCGTGAATGCCAGCCGTTGTTCCAGGCACCGCGCCGGAGCAATTCCGCGGGCGCGTCGGTGCAGTGCCAATACCTGGAAATTCCCGAGGCGGCCGAGACCTTCGGCGTGATCGGCTCGCGGCCGTTCTGGCTGTGGGGCTTCGAGCATGGAATCAACGAGCACGGCGTCGCGATCGGCAACGAGGCGCTGCTCACCAGGGAAGCGCTGCCCGCGACCGGGCTCCTGGGGATGGACCTGGTGCGGCTCGGACTCGAGCGCTCGCGCACCGCGCGCGAGGCGGCCGAACTTATCGGCGCGCTGATCGAGCGTCACGGGCAGGGCGGCTCGGGCGCATTCAACTCCGACTTCCGCTACTCGGGCAGCTTCATCATCGCGGACCACGCCGAGGCGCTGGTACTGGAAAGCTCGGGCCGCCAATGGGCGGCGCGCCGCGTCGGCGAGCGCGCGTGCATCTCGAATCGGCTCACGACCGAACGCTATGACTTCGGCGCGGACAACGTAGAGCGCTACGCGCGCGAACGCGGATGGTGGAACGGCGCAGAGCCGTTCGACTTCTCAGCGGCCTACACCAGCGACTCGAGCCCCGATCCGTTGCGCGCGCACGGGCGGCTCCAGCGCTCGAGCGAACTGGTAGCGCGCAACGGCCGACGCACACTGCGCGAGCTGATAGCCGTGCTGCGCGACCATCACGGTAAGGGCGACACGCCGCTGGTCACCGCCAAACTTGCTGACGATCAAGATCGCGATCGTGAGCCTTCGCTGTGCATGCACGGCAGCGTCGGCACCACGGCGAGCATGATCGCTGAATTGCCGGCACCGGACGGTGACACCGTCCCTGTGATGTGGGCCTCGATGGCGGCGCCATGCACCGGAATCTTTCTGCCCCTATACGTAGAGGCGACCATTCCTCCGGTGCTCGCCGCGGGGAGCGAGAGTCCGTCGGCTGATTCGCCGTGGTGGCGGATGAAGCGAATTCAGGAGTTGGTGGCAGCCGCGCCCGAGCGGCTGGCGCCGATGGTGTGGAAGCACTTCCGGCCGCTCGAGGGGGCGATGCTCGAGCGCGCTGCCGAGGTCGGTCACAGGGCCCGCAAGCTCGATAGTGCCGCGCGCGCCGCCCTGCTCGCGGGGTTCATGGCGCACAATGTGGTGCGTGTGCTCAATACGCAGTCGAAGCTCGAGGCTGAACTGATTCGACCTTAATTCGCGACTTTAATTCGAGTCGCACCGTTTAAATTGAGTCACGGGCAACGCGCGGGGCTTGCCCCCATTGTCGCAAGGGCGCTACGTAAAGGAGACCGGCTTCGTTAGAATCGAAGCATAAGCATTCACGAATCGAACAGGAGCGCGCATCAGCAATGGATTTCAACTACTCGCCTGAACAGGAAAAGTACCGCATGGAGGTCAGGGCATGGCTCGAGGCCAATCAGCCGCCGCCACTGACCGAAGCCGAGAAGCAAAAATCCGACGACGAGTTTCTGTGGCAGCGCGTCAAGGCCTGGCACACCAAGCTCTACAAAGCGGGATGGGCCGGCCTGACGTGGCCCAAGGAGTATGGCGGGCGCGGCGCGACCTTCGTCGAGCAGGTCATCTATCAGCAGGAGCTAGGGCGGCTCGGCCTTCCGCCGGGCGCGAACGTGTTGGGCGTAATCATGACCGGGCCCGCGCTGATGCAGTGGGGCACCGACGAGCAGAAGAAGCGCTACCTGCAGCCAATCCTCGCCGGCGACGAGATCTGGTGCGAGGGGATGTCGGAGCCGGGCGCCGGCTCGGACTTGGGCGCGCTGCAAACTCGCGCCGATCTCAAAGGCGACGAGTTTATCGTCAACGGGCAGAAGGTATGGACCACGATCGCGCATCGCGCGCATTACTGCCAGCTCTTCGTGCGCACCGATCCCGAGGCACCCAAGCATAAGGGGCTGAGCGCGCTGCTGGTCGATATGAAAAGCCCGGGTGTAACGGTCCGTCCGCTCAAGCAGATAACCGGCGACTCGGAGTTCAACGAGATCTTTTTCGAAGACGTCCGCGTGCCGAAGGAAAATCTGCTTGGCCCGATCAACATGGGATGGCAGGTGCTGGTCTCGACGCTGATGCACGAGCGGTTTGGAATCGGCGAGACCCTGGGCGGTACCGAGCAGACGCTCGGCGCGCTGGTCGAGCTTGCGAAGAAATCGAATCTCGGCGGGCGCGCGGCGATCGAGGACGACGACATCCGCCAACAGCTCGCGCAGTTCGCGATCGAAGTCACCGCCAAGAAGTACAACGGGATGCGAAGCCTGTCGCGCCGGCTCAAAGGCATGCTGCCCGGACCGGAGGCGTCGATTTCGAAGCTCATCTCTACCGAGCTCGGCCAGCGCATGATCAAGTTCTCGACGCGGCTGCTCGGCGAATACGCGCTGCTCGAGAATCGCACGCCGTACGCGCCGCATGGCGACTGGCTGAAGCGAATCCTGCAGTCGGAATCGATGACCATCGCGGGAGGGACTTCGCCGGTGCAGAAAAATATGATCGGCGAGCGCGTGCTGGGATTGCCCAAGGGCTGACGCGCCACTGGCCGTTGCGATCGCGCGCGAGGGCCGGCCGAAATAGCGCTGCATCGTCTGGTACTCAACTGATCTTCATAAGATGAGCGCATGAGCGACGATACTTATCGCGCGCGGATGGTGCCGCACGCCGGGACCTACCGGCGCGATCTGCCGGTGAGCGTCGAGCGGCTGTACGAGAACACCATCGACTGGGAGCACCTCCCCTATCTCCATCGCAGCAGCTTCTCGCGAATCGAATGCGCCGAGGCGGGAGAGTGGGGCTTCCGCGCGCGCGTGTGGACGCAGCCCTACGACGAACGACGAAGCTTTCTGCTCGAGACCAGGCTCGATCGGGAGCTGCGTCGATGGATCACCAGCACGCTCGAGGGGCCGGGAGCGGGGACCGAGATCTGGACGCACGCGTTTGCGCTGGAAGAGCGGCAGACGCTGGTGGTGGTAGACTTCTTCGTGCCGGGACTCGACCCTGGCCGGAGAGCGGAAGTGGGCCGTTATTACAGCAACCTCTACGGCCGGCTCTACGACGAAGACGTCTGGATGATGACCGAGCGGCAGGCGCAACTCGATACCGATCGGTTACGCTTGGCTGACGATGCGGCACCGATGATGCTCGGATCGCTAGCCGAGGTCCGCGCGCGGCTTCCTTTTACGATCGAAAGCGGCGGACGAAAGTTCCGCATCGTGGAGAGCGGCGGAGAGCTCATCGCCTATTCGACCCTCTGCCCGCATCTGCTCGGCCCGCTCGAAGAGTCCGAGGTGCGCGGTGGAATGGTCGAATGTCCATGGCATGGGTACCGTTACGACGTCCGTACCCGGCGATGCGTCAGCGGCGCAAATTGTAGCCTGGCGCCTGCACCGCAGGTGAGGATCTGCGCGGACTCGCGCGTTCTGGTCGAATTTCGCTAAGTCGAAGAATCAAATCCAGTTCGCCGCCAGGATGTCGCCGGCACGGTCGGCAACGGCCATGATCGTGCCGACCGGATGGGCCGGCACGATGGTCGGAATCAATGAAGCATCAACCACCGCGACATTCCTGGTGCCGCGCAGGATCAGGCTTCGTGGATCGACGCCGCCCGATCCATCGCTGAGCGCGGCTGTGCCACCGAAGTGATTAATGATCAGCCGACTGAAATACACGCCGCCAACCGGAGACTGATCCAACACATACGTACGAATGTCTTTAAGCGAATTAGGATTTAGGTTGGGATGGCTTGAGCTTCCCGGACCGAACGCGATCTTCAGTCCGGAATCCTGTTCAAAGAGCTTGATCAAGTCGAACACGGCCTTGGCCATCAGGGTGGTATCGGCGGCGCCGGCAGGTGTGTCGGGCAAGTAGATTTCTGGGTATTTAACGTTGCCTTTCTCATCGAGCTTGATCAGCCCGCGCGCTCTAGGGTTGAGCAACATGATGTATGCCGACAGCTTGTTTGACCCCTCGTACGGGCCATCCGCAGGGCCAGCGCCATTCGGATTGAGAAAGACTTCAACGCTTGGGGTAGTGCCTCCGGACGCATAATTCAGAATCGATACCGGTTGGTATTGCGCATACGGACCGCTGCCGTCGGCCAGATAGTCTTGCAGGTCATCTGCGTTCGCCGCGTAGTTGCCGTAGTGATACGCCTGATATGGTACTGGCCCGTCGTAGCTGTAGACCAGCCCGGTCATCACGTGGTCGAACACACCGACGCCTACCATCGGGTTGTTGATCGCAAACGGAGCCGGTGACTGTCCCGGGAAGAACTCTGCCTCGCGTCCCTGCGGGCCGACACCGCTCAGGAGCAAAAGTCGCGGAGTGGCGAGCGCGCCGGCTGCCATAACCAACAGCCCGCCGCGCCGCAACCTGGCAGTTCCCGGCGTGCCTGACTGGGACTGGTCCACGCCGCTCCGCATCAGATAGTTCACCGCAGTCGCCCTGCCGGTGCGGTCAAACTCTATCTGAACCGCTTTGGTGAACGGCAGGATTTGGAGCCCCAAGACCGGTACTCCGCCTGGATCGACCGCCTCGAAATAACCGCTGATTGGCCCCGCGCGGCGGCCCTCGGTGGCCGCGACATAGGGCCGGCTGTAAACACCCGACAAGGTGAAAGTCTGGCTGGTGTCGGCTTCGACATAGCCGGCAGCAGCGTAGAGCGGGTGCGCGATCAGCGCCGGACCAGCATTCTCAGCAACGCCGTCCGTTGATGGCGTATTCGTCACCGGGATATTCTGGCGGACGCGCTTAAAGTATGGACGCATTTTCGACCAACTCCATGGGGCGGGCCAACTTTTGTTGAATACCTCCGGCGGGTTGGTCTGAAAGAGCATGCCATTGAACTGGCTGTTGCCGCCGAGGCCAATGCCTTGGTACGCGAAGCCGGTTTCGGTGAGCTGATACGGGTCTCCGAAGGGATGGAACGCCATCTGCGAATATTCGCCGGGCACGTCGAAAGTCGTCAGATCTTTGCGATTAGGCGGTAGCCAAGGCGGGAAGGCAGTGCCGCCGATCGACGCGGCGGTTGGGCCACCGGCTTCTATGATCAGGATTCGTTTGTGCTTGCCGCTCGCCGCTTGTTGAAGCTTGGCGGCCACGATGGCCCCGGCCGTGCCGCCGCCCAGGATAATAACGTCGTATTGGCCGGTAGCCTGATCGACCACGTCCGCGAGCGCGGCCAATCCTCCCAGGCGTGATCCCAAGCCAACCGCCAGACCGGCGGCACGCAGGAATTGGCGACGACTGATTCGCAGAGCTGGCATTACTTTCCTCCCTAGCTACTCGATGCACACTTTTGCTACACGCTTATCCGGCCGGCACCTATACTGTCACTCTCTCTCAGTGGATTCGACGCCTCCGGACCCAAAATCCGGTCGCAAATTTAGAATTTCTCTAAAACTTGATCTGAGCGGATGAGGACACGATCTCATCCGGCACGAAGAAGACGAGTACGCTGCAGGTGCGAGATGGCCAGGCGCTCTAGCGCTGCATCGTCTGGAACAGCAACGGGGCGGCTTCCGACATCATCTCACCGACAATTTCCGAGAGCGGCTTCGCCGGAACTCCGAGCTTGTCGGTGAGCGAGATCATGATGGCGAGATAGTGCTGTTTGGTTTCGTCGCTGATGGTCTCGAGGCGCACGTCCTCCATCACCTTGACGAAGCGGCGATGAATCTCGCAGATCGCCAGGTCAGTCGGATCGGTGAATTTTTTCTTGCGCGCCATAGTGATTCCTTGGCAGACGATTCCCTGGCTGGCGCCGATGACGGCGGCCGCTCGATTCGGACAGTCGCGATTATACCGCGCGGCTCTCGGATCAGAACAAGTAGCGGCGGGTGTTGACGCTGATCAGGATGCCCATCGCCGCCATCATGATCAGCAGCGACGATCCGCCGTAGCTCACGAATGGCAGTGTGATTCCCACCACCGGCAGCATCCCGACCGCCATCCCAATGTTGATGGTGACTTGCCAGAAAACGATCGCGGTGATTCCGATCGCGAGCAGCGCGCCGAAGCGGTCGCGCGAGTGTCGCGCGATCCACGCGCCGCGCGCGATCAGGCTTCCATAGAGAAACAATAGCAGCAGCGATCCGGCGATCCCGAACTCCTCAGCGAACACCGAAAAGATAAAGTCGGTCGATTCTTCGGGCAGGAAATTGAGGCGCGCCTGAGTGCCCTGCAAAAATCCTTTGCCGAACGTGCCGCCCGCTCCGATCGCGATCTCCGACTGGATGATGTGGTAGCCGGAACCGAGCGGGTCGGCCTGCGGATTAATGAAACTTACGAGGCGCTGGCGCTGATACGGCTTCAAGTAGTGCCAGCTCAGCGGCGCCGCCATCATCGCCGCCAGCGCGAATACCGCGAGCATCCGCCAACTGATGCCGCTCACGAAAATCAGCGTCACCGTGATCAGAATTAGGACGAGTCCGGTGCCGAGGTCCGGTTGCTTGAGCACCAGCCCCAGGGGTACGCCGAGCAGCAGCGCGGGAATGATCAATTGCCGCAGGCGCCAACCGCCGGCCGGAGGTTCGGCGCGCAGATAGCGCACCATCACCAGCACCACCGCGAGCTTCGCGAGCTCCGACGGTTCGAGCTTGAACAGCCCCAGGTTGATCCAGCGCCGCGAACCCCCGGTTGCGTGTCCGGTCACCATCACCACCGCGAGCATCGCGACCGCGGCCACATAGAGCGGATAGGCGTAGCTCTGCAGCGCCCGATAATCGAACAGCACCGCCATGATCATCACGAGCGCGCCGACGGCGATCCAGATCATCTGGCGCACCACCAGCGGATTGATGGCCTTGTGTGGTCCCGTGTACGAGGCGCTGACGACGCTCAGCAGTCCGACGCTGGCGAGTGCGAGCGCCAGTATGACGACGGTCCAGTCGAAATGGAGAATGAGCCGCCGGTCGAGACTCGCCATCAGTCCTTTCGTCCCGTCATCGCCCGGTCATTCCGGGTCCGGCGCGTTGTCGAGCACTTTGGCGATCTGCGGCTTGGCGCCGCCAGCAGGCGGATAGAGTTCGAAGAATCGTTTCATCACGTCGTGGACCACCGGCGCCGCAGCACTGCCGCCGTGGCCGCCGTGCTCGATGATGCAGGAGACGGCGATTTGCGCGTGCTCCTCGGGCGCGAACGCGATGAACCACGCATGGTCCTTGTACTTGTCGGCTTCCTCGTCACTATGCGGCGCCTGATCGCCGACCACCTGCGCGGTGCCGGTCTTGCCGCAGACCTGGATCCCGTCGAGCGCCGCCTTGTGCGCAGTGCCGCCGGGGCCGGTCACCACGTCGGCCATCGCATCGCGAACCGTATCAAGCATCTCGGGATCGATATTGATGCGGTTCTCGACTGCAGGCAGATAGGACTTGACGATGCCGCCGTCGGGTCCCTCGACGAACTTTACGAACTGCGGCTTGTAGCGGACACCGCCGCTGGCCACCTGCGCCGCCACCTGCGCCATCTGCAGCGGAGTGACCGAGACGTAGCCCTGGCCGATCGCGACCGAGAGCGTCTCCGCGGGGTACCATCGCTCATGGTATCGCTTCTGCTTCCACGCCGAAGAAGGAATTACGCCGGTCTGCTCCTTGTCGAGTTTGATTCCGCTCTTCAAGCCGAGCCCCAGCTGGTTTGCCCAATGAGCGAGCCGGTCGATACCGAGTTTGATCCCGACGTTGTAAAAGTAGACGTCGCACGACTCGACGATCGCGCGATGCAACTCGAGCGTGCCGTGCCCTTGCTTGCGCCAGCAGTGATAAGTGCGCCCGCCGTACCACATTCCGCCCGGGCACGAGTAAGTCGTTTCAGGGGTCAGTGTGCCTTCCTCGAGCCCAGCTATGGAATCGACGATCTTGAAGGTCGAGCCGGGCGGATAAATTCCCTGGATGGCCCGGTTCTGCATCGGATGGTCGGGGTCGGTCATCAACTGCCGCCACACCGCAGGCGTTACACCGCCGCCGAACACGTCGGGATCGAACGCCGGATGCGAGACCATGGCGATGATCTCGCCATTGTTAGGATCGATCGCGACCAGCGAGCCGTTCTTGCCCTGCATCGCCTGCTCGGCTGCCTGCTGCACGTCGAGATCGATCGTGAGCACGATGCTCTCGCCGGGACGGTCAGCAATTTCTCTGAGCACGCGCAGCCGGCGTCCGACCGAATCGACTTCGATCTCCTCACCGCCGGCATCGCCGCGCAGGAATTTTTCAAACCCGCGCTCGAGGCCGAACTTTCCAATATCGTCGCCCATATGGTAGCCGGTCTGCGCGGTCAGCTCGTTCTTGTCGACTTCGCCGACGTAGCCGAGCAGATGGGCCGCAAGGCTGCCGTACAGGTAATGCCGCGCAGGCGTGATTTCCAGGCTCACGCCGGGAAGCTCGAGCTGATGCGCCTCAAGCGCGACCACCTGTGGCCAGTTGAGCCGTTCCGCGACCGTGACCGGGTCGTAAGCGGGGCGCCCGTCGTTTTCCGCGGCAGTTATCTTATCGGCCATGTGATCCTGGCCGAGGTAGTTCTGCAGCTTTTTAATCGTTGCGGACAGATTGTCGGTGTCTTCAGGCACCACCACCGCATCGAACGACGGACGCGTGTCGACCAGCGGGCGATGGCGCCGATCGAACACGATTCCGCGCGGCGCCGGCACACGGCGGAGACGGATCCGGTTGCGGTCGGCGAGCTGGTTGAGATCCTGGTGATGCAGCACTTGCAGATAGTACAGGCGGATCGAGACGAGACTCAGCACCGCAAGCATCACGGTCGTCAGGATCGCGATGCGCGGCTCGAGCCTGGGAATCAGCCGAGAGTCTTTTGGGCGGCGGAACTTCGCCACTGACAGTTTTCCTGCCTGACTATTTATTCACGAGCGAAGCGCGCAGGCAAACCGATCGCACGCCGGCACTGCGCCACCAACGCAAACACGAACGGTGCAATTATGGCGGTTATCGCCGCCTGTGCCAAAAGCCACGGAAGCATCGGCCCCGACTCGGACAGCACTTCAGTCCCGCTCCCGAGCCAGAGGCCGCCAAGCGCGGTCATAATCACTCCGAAAAATACCAGCACCGAGCCGACCAGCGCATTGGTCACGAGCAGGCGGCGCGACATTTCATAGGTCAGCAGAAACAACAGCGTCATCAGGAATGAGTTGACCCCGAGGTGGATGCCGGAAAAGGCGTCGGTCGCATAGCCCATCGCGAACGCCATCAGCGCGCCCAGCGCGCCGTGATAGCGCAGGCCAAGGTCGACGACGAGGATCACGATAAGATTCGGAATCAGGACGTGAGCGGGTACCAGATGCGGAATCGCCGTCTCCAGGAACAGGGCGATCAACGCCAGGAGTGAGAACAGGCCTAGCAATCGCAAGCCTAAGAGCCCTTGGCGCCGTCATCGAGCTTGGGCGGCTGTTGCTTCACGACCATCACCTGCTCGAGCCCCCGGTAATCAACCGCGGGTACGACTGTCACCGTCAGAAACAATCCGGGACCTTCGCGATGCACGCCCTTGACGCTGCCGATCAGAAGCCCGCGCGGGAAAAAGCCGTCGAGTCCCGAAGTCACGATGGTGTCGCCCACCCGGATGTCCTCGGAGCGGTCGACGTACTTCATAATGAGCCCGTCGTCGACCTGGCCGGCAACTATTCCGCGCGCGCGCGAGCGCTGGTCGAAGCCGTCGAGCGCGGAGTTGTGGTCATCGATCAGCAGGACTCGCGAGGCGTGCGGACTGGCCGCGATCAGTTTGCCGACCACGCCCTGGTTCGACAGCACCGCCATCCCCGGCTGAAGCCCGTCGGCAGAGCCCTGGCTCAGCACCAGCGTGCGCGAAAGCCCGGTAGCGTCGCTGCCGATCACATTGGCCGCGACTGCCTGCAGCCCGAGCGCGTCCTTGAGGTCGAGCAGCTCGGCAAGATGGCGGTTCTCGACCTCAAGCTCGGCAAGCCGCGCGCGTTCGCTGGTGAAGCGCCCCAGTTCGCCTTTGAGCTCGAGGTTCTGCCGCCGAACTTGCACCAGATCGAAATAATCGCGGGTCACCGCCGTCGCGCCTTCAGTGAGCCGGGAACTCGCGGCCTGTACTGGTCCCAAAATCTCGATCAGGACCGAGGCCGGACGCGCCACGACGTCATCGGGATGGACGCCATCGGAAATCATGTGGAGTGAGATGATGAGCAGCGCGCCGCTGATCAGGAGGACCCGGTTGCGCCAGAGGAATGTACCTTTCACGTCAAGTCAAGTTTCGATGCGCCTTTGGCGCTAGTTCGATGCGCTTCGGTGCTGGCCGATTCGCCCTTGGCGCGGACGCGCAGTCAGCCTACGAATTCGTCATTCGACGGTTACATCGCGCAGCAGCGCCAGCTCATCCAGTACTTTACCCGCGCCCATCACCACGGCAGTTAGCGGATCATCCGCGAGCGTGACCGGAAGTCCCGTCTCTTCGCGCAGCAGCACGTCAAGATTGCGGAGCAGCGCGCCGCCGCCCGCCAGTACGATTCCCTTGTCGACGATGTCGGAGGCGAGCTCCGGCGGCGTCCGCTCGAGCGCGATACGGACGGACTCGACCACCTGCCGCACCGGTTCCATCAGGGCCTCGCGAATCTCCTCGTCGGTGATCTCGATAATCTTGGGCACCCCGGCCACCAGGTCGCGTCCCTTGATTTCCATCGTCTGGATCTCGTTGCCCGGATACGCCGAGCCGATCGTGATCTTGATCAGCTCCGCGGTGCGCTCGCCGATGAGCAAATTGTACTTGCGCTTGATGTGCTGGATTATCGCCTCGTCCATCTTGTCGCCCGCGACCCGTACCGAGCGTGAGAACACCACGCCCGCGAGCGAGATCACCGCGACTTCGGTGGTGCCGCCGCCGATATCGACGATCATGTTGCCGGCCGGCTCGGTTATCGGAAGTCCGGCGCCGATCGCGGCCGCCATCGGCTCTTCGATCAGGTAGACCTCGCGCGCGCCGGCCGATTCCGCCGACTCGCGCACCGCGCGCTTCTCGACCGCGGTTATTCCGAACGGCACGCAGATGACAATTCGCGGTCGCGGGCGCACCAGCGTCTTGCCCGAATGAATTTTCTGGATGAAGTACTTGAGCATGCTCTCGGTGATCTCGAAGTCGGCGATCACGCCGTCCTTGAGCGGGCGAATCGCGACGATCGATCCGGGCGTGCGCCCGAGCATCTTTTTCGCCTCGGCGCCGATAGCGAGCACGCGGCGCGAGCCGCGCGAATCCTTTTGCACCGCCACCACCGAGGGTTCGTTGCACACGATGCCCTCGCCCTTCACGTAGATGAGCGTGTTGGCCGTGCCGAGATCGATTGCGAGATCGTTGGAAAACCACCCAAAGATCGAATTGAGGACCACTTAATTAACCGCCCCTTGCCTGCCCGAGCTCAGGCTTGAATGTTTGAGTGGGAAGAAATTCCCGTCGATGCCACCCGCGCGCCCGCTCAAACTCCCGCCGCCCCATCGTGGGAATTCTAGTCTGGCGCTCCACCGCACTGCTCCGGCAACGCTAACAGCTAGCGCGGGGGCGAGCAAGCCAACTTCCGTATTTGCGCCGCAAAAGGACCGCCCATATGATGGAAAAACGATGCTGAACGTAATGCGCAAATACGCCTATTCGTGGGGTATTAAAGCCTTGCTCGGCTTTATCGCCATCGTGATGACGTTCTGGGGCGTGAGCACCGCGTTCTTTTCACAAATTCATCCGATCGCCAGCGTCAACGGCGTACGGATTCTGGCCGACCAGGTCGATCGAAAATCCAGCAACATGCGCCGCACTCTGCAGTCGATGTACGGCGAGAATGCCGCCGCCGTGCTGCAGAAGATAAACCTGCGCCAAGAGGCGCTGCAGGCTGTCATCGAGGATCAGCTGATCGCCGAGGAGGGCCGCCATCTCGGCATTCACATCAGCGAAGAGGCGCTGGCGGACAAGATCGCGTCGACGCGCGCATTCCAGGAGAACGGCCAGTTCGATTTCCGCACCTACCAGGAGGTGCTGCGCGAAAATGGGTTGGATCCGACCGAGTACGAGGCGGCGACGCGCGAGGGGATGATCCAGGAGACGCTGCAGCAAATGATCGACACGGGAGTGCAGGTCAGCCCCGACGAGGTGCGCCACGCTTACGATCTGCACAACGAAAAAATCGCACTCAGCTACCTCGAGGTGCCGCCGCAGGAGTTCGCTGCGAAAGTCGCGCCCACCGACCAGCAGCTCCAGGACTATTACAAAAGATATAGCGAGTCGTTCCGCGAGCCGGAGCGGACCCGGATCGTTTACATCCATTACCAACCGCTTGCGATGAGCGGCAGTGTCGCTCCGAGCGACAAGGACATCGAGGAATATTATAAGCGCAATCTGAGGAGCCACTTCTCGCATCCCGACCAGGTTCACGCTCGCCATATCCTGATTGCCGTTCCCGAGGGCGCATCTGAAAAGGAAAAGGCGGACGCGAAGGCGAAGGCGGAGGACGTGCTGAAGCAGGCGCGCGCTCCGGGCGCCGACTTCAACAAGTTGGCGGCGAAATATTCCGATGACCCGTCGACCAGGATGCATGGCGGCGACCTGGGCTCGTTTCCGCGCGGCCAGATGATCAAGCCGTTCGAGGACGCGGTGTTCAAGATGAAGCCGGGCGAAGTGGTGCTGGTCGAGACGCACTTCGGCTTTCACGTGGTCCAGGTCGAAGAGGTGAAGTCGGCGCACGTCGATACGCTCGCGGAGGCGCGGCCGAAGCTCATCGAGTCGATTCGTACCGAAGCGGGGGCTAAGCTCGCGCGCGAGGCGCTCAATCAGGACCTGACCTCGGCGCTCAGTGGCGCCAGCCTGGATGACCTCGCGAAAAAGCGCGGCCTCGAGGCGGTCGAGACGCCGTACTTCTCGAAAGAAGAGCCCGTCAAGGGTGCGGAGAGCGATCGCGGGCTCGCTGAGGCGGCCTTCAAGATACAGAAGGGACAAGTTCGCGCGGTACCCGAACAAGGCGCGCCGTACCTGGTGAAGGTCGTCGACCGGACGGCGTCAGAGGTGCCGCCTTTCAAGCAAATTGAACCCAGAGTTCGCGAAGTGTTCATCCGTATGACGGCGGAGTCGGACGCACGCGCGCAGGCCGAAAAGCTATTGGAACAAATCAAGAATCCCGCGGACTTCGACAAGGTCGCCGCATCCAGCAAGCTCGATATTCACAAGGCTGACACCTTCACGCGGGCGACCCAGATGGTGCCCGGAATTGGCGAGTTTCCCGAAGTCGCGGACGCCGCTGCCGCGGTCGCAACCATCCCGGGCGTGATCGATCGCGTGATGGAGCATAGCGGTACCTCGTACATCTTCGAAGTCACGGCGCGCGCGCTGCCCAGCGAAGAGGAATGGAAGAGCGACGAGAAATCGTTCAATGACGAATACCTTTCACAGCATCGCGCGCAGGCGTGGACCGGTTTCCTCAATGACCTCAAGGCGGGCGCGCAGATAGTCATCCACACCGATCAGCTCGGAACCGATTCGTCCAATTCCTCCGACTCATCGATGTGATAAGTGATCAGACGCGATACATGCCACAGGAAATGAATTCTGCCGACGAACCTCCACCGCAATCCGCGGTCAGCTTTCAATCCGGCGTCAACGTAAGCGACTTCTATTTCGACGGCGCGGGAGTGAGCGCGCTGCTGGTGCATGGGCTTACCGGCACGCCGTACGAGATGCGCTACCTGGGCGAGCGGCTCGCCTCCGCTGGTGTGCGCGTGCGCGGGATCAGGCTCGCTGGTCACGCCGGCGCGCCTGAGGAGCTAGGCGCGGCGACTCACGAGAACTGGTATGAGAGCGTCGTGCAGGGATTCGAGGAGCTGCGTCGCTACGGCGATCCCAACGTGGTGATCGGACTCTCCGCCGGTGCGGTGCTCAGCGCACGGCTCGCCTCCGATCAGCGCGAAGCGGTGGCCGGGCTGGTGATGCTCGCGCCGGCGTTCTTCCTGCCGCGGCCGGTAACGGCGGTGCTCAAGCTGGTCGCGATGGTGGGTACGCCGCTAAAGAATCTGTATCTGTATAATTCGGCGGATTCGGACATTCATGATGCCGGCGCGCGCCGGGTCCATCCCACTGGGCGGCTGATGCCGCTGACCGCGCCGATAAGCCTGCTCGAGTTGTCGGCGATAGTACGCCCGATGCTGCCGCGGATTACACAGCCCGCGCTCATCATGCATGCGCGCAACGACCATACCTGTCCGATGCAGAAAAACGTCGGCTACCTGATGCGCAACCTAGGCAGCCGGCAGAAACGCGCGCTCGAGCTCGAAGACAGCTATCACGTGATCACGGTCGACAGCGAAAAGGATCGCGTCGCGAACGAGGTGGTAAATTTCGTTGCGCAATTTCGCATCGAAGCAGTAGCCGCCCGCGCCGCCGCCGCTCAATGACCCACGTCGCGGTCAGCAACGTACGTCGAGGTCAGCGCTCAGAGTCGTAGTATTCTTCGAGCAGATACTTGATGTCGGGGCGGCCCAGCACCTCGATGAAGCAGATCTCTTCGGCCGCATTTAGGTCGATAATCAGGTAGCCCTCCATCCCGTTGAGCTCGACGACGCTTGCCACCTTGACTTCAGGCGCGGTCGCGAAGCTCGCGCAATTCTCGTCGCCGCAATCGCACACCGACTCGATCTTGAGCGCGCGCAGCTTGCGCTCGAGGGGGTGCGCGCCGGCCTGCTTGGCCAGGTCGACCATCTCTTCGAGCAGGTCGGGCAGTACGTCGCTTAACAGCGGGGCAGCCATGACCGCTCAAGCCTAGTGTAAAACGCACGCCGGTCAAGGCGCGCCACCGCTGCGGCGCGATTGTCGCATCGTGATTGTCGCGTCGCGGCGTCGGAACTATGTTAGCGCGATGGGAACGAATACCGAACTCGACGGAATTATCGTGACCACGATGAACGACTTGCCGGGCTATGAAATCGTCGCAGTGCACGGCGAAGTCTTCGGACTCGTGGTCAGGGCCCGCAACGTGTTCTCCAACCTCGGCGCCAGCCTGCGCACGATCTTCGGCGGCGAGGTCGGTGGTTACACGCGGCTGCTGAGCGACAGCCGCCATCATGCGATCGAGCGCCTGCGGCTCGCGGCGATGGAGCTCGGCGGCAACGCGGTTATCGCGATGCGCTTCGACTGCAACGAGATCGCGAACCTGATGAGCGAGATCGCCGCGTACGGCACTTCGGTGACGGTGAGAAAGAAGTAGCGCTGCGAGCGTGCTCACACGCCGCGCGCGGTCGGCGGCCAGATGTACTTGTGGATCTGTAACTGCAGGCGCGCGCCGAGCCGATCCTCGAGAATCCACGCCGCCAGCCGCGCCGGCTCGAGCTCCCCGAATACCGGGCTCATCAGCATCGCGCCGGCACGGGATGCAATTCCGCGCTCGCGGATTACGTCGCGCGCCCATTCGTAGTCGGCGCGATCGGCGACCACGAACTTGACTTCGTCGCGCGGCGTCAGATGGTCGAGGTTGCTCCACAGGTTGCGCTGGTGTTCGCCGCTTCCCGGACACTTCAGATCCATGATTTTGATGACCCGCGGATCGAGGGCGACCAGGTTGACAGCGCCTGACGTTTCGACCATCACGGTGCGCCCCGCATTCAGCATCGCGTCGATCAACGGATACACGCCTTCCTGCAGCAGCGGCTCGCCGCCGGTGATCTCGACCAGGTCGCATCGGTAGCCCTCAATGATTTCCGCGACTTCGGCGATAGTCATTTTACGCCCGTCGTAGAACGCGTACTCGGTATCGCACCATCGGCAGCGCAAGTTGCACCCGGTCAGCCTCACGAACACGCACGGCCGTCCGGCATGCGTAGACTCGCCCTGAATGCTCAGGAAGATCTCGTTGATGTGAAGTCGTTCTGAGGCCATTTTAGCGCGCCTACTCGTCGAACTACTTGCGCGCCGCCTCACGCGCCGAATCGATAACCACTCGCAACGCGACGTGATGCTCGTTGGCCGCGCGCCGGCAATCGTCGTACTCCGGCGAAATCGTGATCGCGCCGGCGCCGTGGCCACCCGAGACCTTGATGCGAATGCGGCCGAAGCGAGTGTCCACTTCGCGAATTTCGCGCGCGAGCTTGAGGCGCTCGACCGGATGAAAGCGCAGGCCGATGGTCGAGGTCTCCGCGAAAATTGCGGAGGCGAGTTCTTCGCGGCGCGCCGCCTCCGTGATCACCGAGAGCACGATACCCGGCCGCCCCTTCTTCATGATGGTCGGGGTCAGCGTGACGTCGCGCGCGCCGAGGGCGAACAGCCGCTCCATCACGTGATCGTAAATCTGCGGATTGAGATCGTCGATATTCGCCGAAATCTCGAGCATCTGATCGGCGTCGAGCGCGGCTCGCTCGCGGCCGAGCATAATCCGCAGCACGTTGGGACGGTCGGCAAGCTCTCTGGTCCCCGCGCCGTAGCCGATCTTTTCAATTTCGAACTCGAGCGGCAACACGGCGGGCCGCGCGAGCGCGCGCAGCACGGCGGCTCCCGTCGGCGTGACCATCTCGGCGGCGCCATCGCCGAGCCGTATCGGAAAGCCCGCGAGCAACTCCGCGGTCGCCGGCGCCGGCACCGGAATTATTCCGTGCTGCGAGCGCGCGAAGCCGGAACCCCCCGGAAGCGCGCCGACCATCACCTCGCCGACGCCGAGCCGGTCGAATGCCCATGCCGTCCCGACCACATCGATGATCGAATCGACCGCGCCGACTTCATGGAAATGCACGTGCTCGGGAGTGGTGTGGTGAATCTTCGCCTCGGCTTCGGCGAGCACTTCGAAGATCGCGATCGCGCGCCGCTTGACCGGCTCGGCGAGCGCGGCGGCCGCGATCATCTTGGTTATCTCGCCGAGATGGCGCTCGGGCTGCTGCTCGAGGACTTCGACGTCGAACTTTACCGCGGAAATTCCGCTGACGACCTTGCGCTTGCTCGAGAGCCGGTATCCGCTGAGCGCGATCGATCCGATCGCGCGTTCAAACTCGTT
>DATDGX010000001.1:0-14790 GCA_036521875.1 Binataceae bacterium (SeqCode) | reverse complement strand
GGCAATCATGCATGACATTGGAAAGCTCGAATCGAATCTGGCGCTGCACGAACGTATGCTCGCCACGGTGGCAGGCAGGACCGTCAAATTTTCCACCGCCGTGCGATGGGCATCTTCGGCGCGCGGTTTAACCCGGCGCGTCGGGATGTACCTCATCCACGGCGCGCTCGGGAGCGATATGATTCGGGCGGCGGGCGGCCGCGAGGAAATTGTGCTGTGGTGCTCCGTTCATCAGGGCGACGGGTTGGGCGCCGCGCCGATGATCCCGTTGCCGGTCATCAAGGCTCTAATCGACGCCGACCTGGAGTGAGCGCAGGCGCGGGCGATATCACAACTGCGGCCATCCTGCGATTTTGAATAGCCGAGGGTAGGGCTACAATCTGCGGATGGGCGACGCTCGGGCGTTTCCGGGCAGCGCGCCAGACCCGATGTCAGAGCACATAGTTCACATCCTGCCTGAACAGGTCGCAAGCCAAATCGCCGCTGGCGAGGTCGTCGAGCGGCCCGCGTCCGCGGCGAAGGAACTGGTCGAAAACTCGCTCGACGCCGGCGCGCGCACTGTGACGGTGGAAATTGCTCGCGGCGGATGCGCCCTGATAGCGGTCGCGGACGATGGATGCGGGATGAGCCGCGAGGACGCTCTTCTCTCGTTGCGCCGGCACGCCACTTCGAAAATCCGCAGCGCCGCCGACCTGACCGCGATCAGCACGCTCGGCTTTCGCGGCGAAGCGCTGGCGTCGATCGCGAGCGTCGCGCATCTGACGATGCGCACACGCCGCGCAAAGGACGACAACGGCGTGGAATTGAAAGTCAGCGGCGGAGATCTCGAAGCCACCAGCGCGTGCGCGATGGCGCCGGGCACGCGAATCGAAGTGCGCGAAGTGTTCTTCAACACTCCCGCGCGACTCAAGTTCCTGAAGACAGTCGCGACCGAGCAGGGCGCCGTGGCCGAGGCGATTCAGCGCCTCGCGCTCGCCAATCACGCGATCGCGTTCTCGCTCGCCGCTGACGCTCGCACGCTGTTCGCGCTGCCGCGCGCGGCGTCGGCGCTGGAGCGCGTGCGCCAGCTCTTCGGACCCAAGCTCGCGGCCAAGATGCTCGCGTTCGATTTGCGGCGGCCGGGAATCCGGGTGTGGGGACTCGCCGCCACCAGCCAGGAATCGTTCGCGACTGCGCGGATGATTTTCCCGTTCGTCAACGGCCGCGCGGTGCGCGATCGGATGCTCGCGCGCGCCGTCGCACAAGCGTACCAGACGCTGATTCCGCGCGGGCGGCATCCGGCGGCGGTGGTGTTCGTGGATCTGCGGCCCGAGGAAGTCGACGTCAATGTGCATCCGATGAAGACCGAGGTGCGGTTCCGCAATGGCGGTGCGGTGTTCGAGGTGGTTTATCACGCGCTACGCGATCGGCTGGCCGATCAGAGCGCCGGTGCGGCCGCGAGCGCGGCCGCATTCGGTGATGCCGCCGCGTCCCCAGACGCGGCGGGCGGCGCCGCGGCGCAAGCAGCGCGCGCGCCGGCGGATACCGGCGAACAGCCGCAGCGGCCGAGTCCTTCGGACCGGCCGCTCCGGCTGCTCGCCGATACGCTCGCGTCCGCGCGGCCCGCGCAGCGGCCGCTTGGGCTCGGCTACTCCGGGGATCGCACGGCCGCGCCCGGCGCTACCGTGCCGGGCGGCGGCCGCGCGGTCCCCGCGACCCCCACCATCCCGATGTACTCGCAGCTCCGCGTCATCGGGCAACTGTTCGCGGGCTATATCGCGCTCGAAGGCGAGGAGGGCATGCTCCTGATCGATCAGCACGCGGCCCACGAGCGCGTCACCTTCGAGCGCTTGCGCGCTGAATTGCGCGACGGCGGGATCCGCACCCAGGCGATGCTGGCGCCGCAGCCGGTCGAATTGAATCCCGGACGGGCGGCGCAGATCCAGGCCGCGATACCGGAGCTCCGCGCGATGGGCTTCGAGGTCGAGCCGTTTGGCGCGACCACGATCCTGCTGAAGGGCGCGCCCGCTGTGTTCGGTCCGCAGGGCGGCGCGAAGCTGCTCGCGGACATGCTGGAAAGCATGGGCGAGAGCGGGTTCGGAATGCGCGGCGAGGATGCCTTCGAGGATTTGCTCAAACAGCTCGCCTGCCACGGCTCGGTCCGCGTCGGACGCGTGCTGGAGCCGGGCGAGATTCACGCCTTGCTCGCCGATCTGGATCGCACCGAGTTCAAGACCAATTGTCCGCACGGCCGTCCGGTCCATATCCAGTTCGGACGCGGGCAGATCGAGCGGATGTTCCGGCGATGAACGAGGCCGAAGCCACTTCCGCTGCGGCCGCAGCGACGGCGTCGTCGCCGCGAGAACGAGTTCGGGTTGGATTCATCGTCGGTCCGACTGGGGCCGGCAAGTCGGCGCTCGCGCTCGAAGTGGCGGAGAATCTCGGCGCCGAAATCGTCAACGCCGATTCGCGCCAGTTCTACCGCGGGATGGATATTGGCACCGCGAAGCCCACTCCCGACGAGCGCCGCCGCGTGCCGCATCATCTTATAGATGTCCGCGCGCCCGACTGCCCGCTCGACGTCGCCGAGTTCGCAGTGCTCGCTCGCACCGCGATCGCGGAAATCGCGGCTCGCGGCCGGCCGGCGCTGGTGGTCGGCGGCAGCGGGCTCTACTTGCGGGTATTGGGCGGCGGAATTTTCCGCGGACCGCCGGCGTCGGCGGAAATTCGCGAGCGTCTCGGCGGATTGGCGGCCGCACGCGGCGTCGAGTATCTGCATCAGCGGTTGCGCGGCGTCGATGCCGAGGCGGCGGACCGGATTGGCCACAACGATTTATATAGGATCATGCGCGCGCTCGAAGTGTTCGAGCTCACCGGCGAGCCGATCAGCACGCATCAGCGGCGCCACGCCTTTTCCGATTCCGGCTATGAGCGCGTGACGGCGGGAATCGCGCCCGACCGCAAGCAGCTCTATGACGCGATCGATCGGCGCTTCGATGCGATGCTGGCGTCCGGGCTGGTCGGCGAAGTCGCTGCGCTGCTGGAGGCCGGCTACTCGCCGGACCGCCCGCTGCTCAAGACCATTGGCTACAAGCAGATCGCGGCTCATCTGCGCGGTGAAGTAACGCTTGAAGATGCGATCGCTTCTGCCAAGCGCGATTCGCGCCGCCTCGCCAAGCGCCAGGTGACCTGGTTCCGGCAGGAGCGGGGAATCGTATGGCTTGACCCGGAGCGCGCGGCTGTACAGGCTTTGGATTTGTTCCGCGAATTCTTCGGCCGGCGAGCGGCGAGCACGTCGGAATAGGGGAGAGCCCGGGGGACTCGGCTCGCATACAATTAAAGAAACACTTTAAGTTAAGGAAACCACTTGAAGGGACAGGTAAATGGACACGGCTCGCGTCGCGCCAAGCGCGCGACGGCAGTTGCTCCGGCCAAACCAGCCGCGACCGACGCGCGCGGCGCTGGCAGTGGACTCGCCGCGATCGACCGGGTTAAGCTCGCGCGCCACGCGGCGCGTCCGCAGACGCTCGACTACATCGATTTATTGTTCACCGACTTTATCGAGCTTCACGGCGACCGGCGCTTCGGCGACGACGGCGCGATTGTCGCGGGCCTCGCCAGCTTTCGGAATCGCCCGGTTGCAATCGTCGGCCAGCAGCGCGGGCGGTCGACTGCGGAACGGATCAAGCGCAACTTCGGCAGTCCGCTTCCGGAGGGATACCGAAAGGCGGCGCGGGTCTACGAGCTTGCAGATCGCTTCGGTCTGCCGCTGCTTACTTTTATCGACACGCAGGGCGCCGATCCGACCACCGCAGCGGAGGAGCGCGGACAGTCGGAGGCGATCGCGCACAATCTGGAGCTGATGGCGCGGCTGCAGGTTCCGGTGATCGCGTCCGTGATCGGCGAGGGAGGCTCGGGCGGCGCGCTCGCACTTGGAGTCGCGAACGTGATCCTGATGCAGGAGAACTCGTGCTACTCGGTTATCACGCCCGAGGGATGCGCGGCGATTTTGTGGCGCAAGGCGGGCGAGGAGCAGGTCGCCGCGGCGGCCGCGGCGCTGCGGCTCCTGGCGTCCGACATGTACGAGTTTGGAATCGTCGACGAGATCGTTGCCGAGCCGAGCGGCGGAGCGCACGTCGCGCCCGCTGAAGCGGGGCGCCTGCTCGGCGCCGCGCTCGCGCGCCATCTCGACGCGCTGGTCAAGCTCGCTCCCGCCGAGTTGCGCGCCGCGCGCGAGCGCAAGTTCTCCGCGATGGGGACGGCGTTTCTGACGCGGGGACGCGTTGAAAACGACGCCCCGATCGGTTAGCCATTCGAGCAAGATGACATCGAGAGTGGGCAGAAAGGCGGTCGCCGAGCCGCGATCGATCGAGAGTCTTCGCGCGCGAATCGACGAGGTCAATCAGAAGCTGCTGCGGCTGGTTTCGCTCCGCGCGGGCCTGTGCGTCGAGATCGGGCGCCTCAAGCATTCCGAAGGCGGCGAGGTCTATCAGCCGGCGCGCGAGCGCGATGTGATCGAAAAAATGATCGCGGCCAACGAGGGCCCGCTCGGCAACGAACAGATAACCCGGATCTTTACCGAGATAATCTCCGCGTGCCGCGCGCTCGAGCATCCGCTGCGCGTCGCGTTCCTCGGCCCCGAGCATACCTACTCGCACGACGCCGCCCGGCTGCGGTTCGGCGCGAGCGTCGAGTTCGTGCCGGAGCCGTCGTTCGCGGCGGTGTTCCAGGCGACCGAGAGTGGACGCGCGGATTTCGGAGTGGTGCCGGTCGAGAACTCGACCGACGGGTCCATCACGCTGACGCTGGACCTGTTGATCGACACGCCGCTGGTGATCATCGGCGAGATCATGTTGCCGGTTCGTCAGGCGCTGTCCTCGCGCGATGGCGATCGCGCCGCGATCCGCAAGATCGTTTCGCACCCGTCCTCGCTGGCGCAGTGCCGCGGCTACCTCGCGAGCAATTTTGCCGCCGTCGAGCTGGAGCAGGTGGCATCCAATGCGCTGGCAGCCCAGCGCGCGGCCGAGGACCCCGCGTGCGCGGCGATAGCCTCGGTCTCCGCCGCGCACGAATACGGCCTTCGCGTCATCGAGCAGAACATCCAGGACCTCGCCAGCAACACCACGCGCTTCCTGATGATGGGCAAGCAGCCGGTCGAACGGACCGGCGCCGACAAGACCACGGTGCTGTTCGCGGTGCAGCATCAAGTCGGCGCGCTGCACGACGCGCTTGGGCTGTTCCATCGCAACGCGATCAATATTTCGAAGATCGAGTCGCGGCCGCTGCGCTCGCGCCCGTGGGAATACTTGTTCTTCGTCGATCTGATGGGCCATCGCGACGACCCCAAGCTGCACCGCGCGCTCGCGGCGCTCGAGCGCAAGGCCCTTTTCTTGAAAATTCTGGGAGCATATCCTGAAGGCAGGTCAGCCGCCGTTTGAGGCGGCACTTCTATCCTTTGATCAAACCCGACGATTTGGTGCTTCCTTCGGTTGCCGCGATCCATCCGTACGAGCCCGGCAAACCGATAGAAGAAGTCCAGCGCGAACTCGGAATCGGCGAGCCGATAAAGCTCGCCTCCAACGAGAATCCGTGCGGTCCGTCGCCGAACGCGATCGCGGCTATCAAGGCCGCGCTGCCGGAGCTCAATCGCTATCCCGACGGCTCGAGCTGGGCGCTGCGCCACAAGATCGCCGCACTACACAATGTCGGCGCCGATCAAATTTTCATGGGCACCGGGTCGGTCGAGATAATCAACCTGCTCGCGTTCCTGTTTCTGCGCCCGGGACTCAACTCGATCTTCACCGCGCATTCGTTTGCGATCTATCCGCTCGCGAGCCTGGCGGCGGGCGGGAGTTTCAAGTCGGTGCCGCTGAAAGAGCGCTTCGAGTTCGACCTGGACGCGATTGCCGCCGCGATTGATGACCACACACGGCTAATTTTTCTTGGCAACCCCAACAATCCGACCGGGGTGATCTACCGGCGCGCGGAATGGCAGCGATTTCTCGCCAAGGTGCCGCAACGCGTCGTGATCGTCGCCGACGAGGCGTACTTCGAGTTCGTCCGCGACCCGGAGTATCCCGACTCGCTCAAGGATCACGACGGCGAGCGGATGCTGGTGACGCTCCGCACCTTCTCCAAAATTTTCGGGCTCGCCGGCCTCCGCGTCGGCTACGCGGTCGCCCGCGCGGACCTCATCCGTTTGCTGAACAACGTCCGCCAGCCGTTCAACATCTCGTCGCTGGGCCAGGTCGCCGTGATGGCCGGGATGGACGATACCGCGCACATCGCGCACACGCTCCGGGTCAACGCCGAGGGAATGGCGTACCTCGAGCGCGAGTTCCACCGCCTGGAAATTGATTTCGTGCCGAGCGCGGCGAATTTTATTCTCGCCGAGGTCGGCGACGGCCGCGCAGTCTACGAGAAGCTGCTCGCGCGCGGCGTCATCGTGCGCGCGATGAACGGCTATGCGCTGCCGCGTCACGTGCGAATCAGCGTGGGCCTTCCCGAAGAGAACCGCCGCCTGGTCGAGGTGCTTGGGCAGGTGCTCCGCGGGTAGTGGGACTTACCTCGAGTTACCGGGACGCGCGCAGCTACGAGACCATGATGTGGATGCGCACTAAAAGGACCGAGGTGACAGGATCGCGTCAAGAGCGCAATATGAGATGCGCTTTTTCGCACACGTGACGAAGGCGAGAAGATCCATCGTCAGATACTTGCCGGACAATCGCGACCAAACAGGAAATTCCGACTAATGCGTTTCACACTAATGCTTTCCCGGGGAGAGCATCGGCATTTCCAGGCGATCGCTCAGGCCGCCGAGGCGTCCGGTTGGACTTCGATCGCAATTCCGGACAGCCTCTTCTTTCCGCGTGCTACAGAGTCCGATTATCCCTACGCGGACACCAACAACATCCGGGAATATATTTCGGCAACCCCCTTCATCGAACCTTTCGTCGCGATGACCTGGATGGCGGCGGTGACGAAGACGTTGCGATTCTACCCTGCGGTCATGAAGGTGCCGGTACGCCAGCCGCTGGTGCTCGCCAAGGCGCTGAGTTCACTTGCGGTTATTTCGGGCAACCGCGTCAGTCTCGGCGCGGGTCTTGGCCCCTGGCGCGAGGACTTCAGCTACAATGGCGTCTCTTTCAAGAAGCGCGGTAGGCTCATGGACGAGTGCATCGAAATCATCCGAGGCGCTTTGCGCGGCGACTACTTCGAATTTCATAGTGAAAATTACGACCTTGGGCCGATGAAGATGAATCCCGTGCCTGACAAACCGGTACCGATCCTGTTCGGTGGGCACAGCAAGGCGGCGCTCGCCCGCGCCGCCAGGTTGTGCGATGGCTGGGTTTCGGCGAATGCCGATACCGACACCTTGAAAAGTCTCATCGGCGGACTCAATGCCCAGCGCGAGCGCTACGGAACCTTGGGGAGGCCCGATTTCGAGATTCATGTCATGGACGTCACGGCCCGCACCGCGGACGATTTCAGGCGTCTTGCGGATCTCGGCGCTACCGACATCGTCACGGGCTTCATGAGTGAGGGCCAGGACGCCATCGATCACGTGCGCGGCTTTGGCGAGAAGATAATCTCGCAGATCGGAGCGCGCCGCCCCTGAGAAGTCGACCGAAACGGTTCGAAGCGGACCACGGTCAGTACCAAAATACATTTGCAATGAGTCGCTTTAACATAGCCGTGCCCTTCGTCTGCTACACCACAACTACCGTTCTTCGCGTTTAATGCCACAACTCTTCAAACAGATGACCGTGTGCGGCGTCGGGCTGATCGGCGGCTCGCTCGCCCTCGCGGCACGCCATCACGGCCTGGTTGGGCGCATCGTAGGGCTGGGGCGCAGCCAGGAAAATCTCGACGTTGCGCTCCGGCGCGGGATCGTCGACGATGCGACCCGCGATCCAATTCATGCCGCGCGCGGAGCCGATCTGATCGTCCTTGCGGTGCCGATCGTGACCATGCGCGAGACGCTCGCCGCGATGCTCCCGCATTGCGCGCCCGACGCGGTGGTGACCGACGTCGGCAGCGTCAAGGGATGGGTGGTGCGCGAGCTCGAGCCGCTGCTGGCGCACGGGATGGCGCTGGTCGCGGCGCATCCGGTGGCGGGAAAAGAAACCACCGGCGCGGCGTCGGCGGACGCGGCGTTGTTCGTAGATCGGCGCGTGATCATCACGCCGTCAGCAAAGAGCACGCCGGCTGCGGTCGAGAAGATCGAAAAGCTCTGGCAGGCGACCGGCGCAAAAGTGGAGCGGATGGATCCCGATCTGCACGATCAGGTCCTTGCCCGCGCGAGTCATCTGCCGCAGGCAGTGTCGACGGTGCTGGCGGCCGCGCTCAGCGGCGAGCAGGTCGGCGGCCTGCTTGCGGCCGAGTACGGCGCGGGCGGACTGCGCGACACGACCAGGTTGGCGGCATCGTCGTGGGAGATGTGGCGCGACATCTTCGCGACCAATCGCGAAGCGATCGCCGCGGCGCTCAAAGTTTTCGGCGCGACGTTCGCGGAATTTCAGCGGATGGTCGAAGCGAACGACATGGCCGGACTCGAGCGGCTGTTCAATCGCGGGCGCGCGCTCAACAAGCGAGTCGGATGAAGCGTGCCAGGCCCATAGTCGCGATCTGTGGACCGGTCGGCGCGGGCAAGTCGGTGGTGGCGCGCAAACTCGCACACGGGCTCAAGGAGCAGATGCGATGAAGCGTGCCAGGCCCATAGTCGCGATCGACGGCCCGGTCGGCGCCGGCAAGTCAGTCGTGGCTCGCGAGCTCGCACGCGTGCTCAAGTTCAGCTATCTGAACACGGGCGCGATGTATCGCGCGGTCGCGATC
Source organism: Binataceae bacterium (SeqCode) (assembly GCA_036521875.1). Taxonomy (GTDB): domain Bacteria; phylum Desulfobacterota; class Binatia; order Binatales; family Binataceae; genus DATDGX01. The sequence continues at coordinate 5,976 of DATDGX010000001.1, read as the reverse complement.
GCGGCGCGCGACGCCGGCGTCAGCCCCAACGACGCGGACGTCGAGTCGAAGCTCGCGCCAGTGCTGAAATCGATCCGTATCGCGTTTGACGGCGAGCAGATCAAACTCAATGGCCGCGATGTCACGGCGCTGATAACCGAGCCCGCGATCGGCGACCTGGCCTCGCGCTTCTCCGCGCTCGCCATCGTGCGGGGCCGCATGCGCGAGTTGCAGCGCGAGGCGGGACGCGAGGGCGGGGTGGTGATGGAAGGACGCGACATCGGCACCGCAGTGTTTCCCGACGCGGAGTTCAAGTTTTATCTCGACGCGGAAGTGCGGGTACGCGCGGAGCGCCGCTATGAAGAACTGAAGCGCAAGGGTACGCTCGCGTCGCGCGACGAGGTGATGGCTCAGCTTATCGAACGCGATCGGCGCGACAGCGGCCGCGAGCTCGCGCCGTTGCGGCGCGCTGACGACGCGATTGTGATAGACTCAACGCAACTCAGCGCCGCGCAAGTAGTCGCGGCGATGAAGTCCAGAATCGAAAACCGGATCAACGCAGCGAGCCACTTGAAACGAGCGTAGTCCGGTTGTATGTGATTGCTGCAGCTTCGAAGTTCCCGGAAGGTTCCACTAAATGGAGAAAGCGTTGCCTGAAACAATAAACGGAGGAGACAAAGATTTTCAGTCATTGATGGAAGAGAGCTTGCGCGCTCCCCGGCCCGGTGACGTGTTGGTCGGGAGAGTCCTCCTCATAACCCGCGACAGCGTCATCATCGACATCAACTACAAGTGCGAAGGCCAGGTGCCGCTCGAGGAGTTCCTCGACGCGCAGGGCAACGTCGCTGTCAATCAGGGCGATGAAGTCGCCGTATACTTCGAAGGCACCGAGACCGACAACGGCACGGTGATGCTCTCGCACGCGAAGGCGGAGAAGTTCAAAGTCTGGCGCGAGCTCGACCGCGCCTTCCAGACCGAAACGCCGGTCGAAGGCGTGGTGCTGGGCAAAGTAAAGGGCGGACTCAAAGTTGATATCGGAGTGCCGGCGTTCCTGCCCGGCTCTCATGTCGATATTCGTCCGGCGCGCAACCTCGACCGCTACGTGGGTCAGCGCGGACGGTTTCAAATTCTTAAATTCAATCGCGCGCGCGGCAACGTGGTGGTCTCGCGGCGCAGCGTGCTCGAACGCGAGCGCGCATCGTTGAAGGAAGAGACGCTCAAGGTGCTCGAAGAGGGCGTCATCCTGGAAGGCACCGTCAAGAACATCACCGACTACGGCGCGTTCATCGATCTCGGCGGAATCGACGGCCTGCTCCACATCACCGACATGGCTTGGGGCCGCCTGCAGCATCCCTCGGAAGTGCTCAAGGTCGGCGACAAGGTCAGAGTCGTGGTGCTCAAGTACGACGCGGAGCGCGAGCGCGTTTCGCTCGGCATGAAGCAGATCATGCCCGACCCGTGGACCAAGGCGGCGGAGAGCTATCCGCCCGGAACCCGAATCAAGGGCAAGGTCGTGAGCGTGACCGACTACGGCGCGTTCGTCGAGCTGGAAAAGGGAATCGAGGGGCTCATCCACGTCTCCGAGATGAGCTGGAGCAAGCGCGCGGTGCATCCGTCGAAAGTCGTCAACCCCGGCGACCTGGTCGAAGTCCAGGTGCTCGGCGTCGACGAAACCAATCGGCGCATCTCGCTCGGGCTGAAGCAGACTGAACCCAATCCGTGGGAAGAGTTGGTCGAGCGCCATCCGGTCGGCACCCACGTCAAAGGCAAGGTCAAATCAATTACCGACTTCGGCGTGTTCGTCGAGATCGACGCCGGGATCGACGGCCTGGTGCACATCTCCGATCTGTCGTGGACCAAGAAAATCCGGCATCCGTCGGAGGTCTGCAAGAAAGGCGACGAGCTCGAGGCGGTGGTGCTTGGAATCGACGTCGAGAACGAGCGCGTCAGCCTGGGTGTGAAGCAACTGACGCCCGATCCGTGGCACACGGTCGCGGAGCGCTATCCGCTCAACACGCGAGTGCATGGCCGGGTCAGCTCGGTCGCGGACTTCGGCGTGTTCGTCGAGATCGAGGAGGGGATCGAAGGACTGATCCATATCTCGCAGCTCAGCAACGAGCGGGTCGACAAGCCGTCGTCGCTGTACAAGGTCGCCGACGAGCTCGACGCGCTGGTGGTGCAGCTCGATCCCAAGGAGCGCCGCATCGGACTTTCCATCAAGGCGCTCAAGCAGCATGAGGAGCGCGAGGAGATGCAGGCTTACCTCAAGCGCGAGCACGAGGCGCAGCGCTTCTCGATGGAAGACATCCTCAACGAGGAACTCCGACTCGATCGCGAAGACCCGAGCCGCGTCGCTCGTGGCCGTGGCCGCGACCGCTAATTGCGCGCGATTGAATTGAAGCCGGAGGGGGTAGCCGGCGGTTACGCCGATGACCAAGCGCGGAATTATCGAAGAGCTCCTCGCGAACCATCAGAAGTTCACGCATCGCGAGTCCGAGACGATCGTCAACGCGATGTTCGATGCGATGGCGGCGGTGCTCGCGCGCGGCGAGCGAATCGAGATCCGCGGCTTTGGAAGTTTCGCGGTCAAGGACCGGCGCGCGCGCCAGGGGCGCAATCCCAAGACCGGCGCGCTGGTCAAGGTCGACGCCAAATGCATCCCGTTTTTCCGCGCCGGCAAGGAGCTCCGCATCGAGGTTAATGGAGCCGGGGAAACGGCGCGGTAGGAACGTGCGCTCCGCGCCGGGCGACGCGCCGGCGAGCGCCGCACAGGTGAGCGATGCGGGGCAGCGGCTGTGGGCCCCCTGGCGTCACAGCTACCTGCTTACCGCCGGCGCGGTTACCAAACAGGCGTGCATCTTCTGCCTGGGAGCGATTAATGAGGCCGCGCGCAAGCGACTACTGGTGTTGTACGACGATCGGCTCGCGACCGTGATGCTCAACCGCTATCCGTACAACAATGGCCACCTCTTGATCGCAACACGGCGCCACGTCGCGACACCCGAGCTACTTACCGCCGCCGAGCAGGCGAAGCTCGGGCTGCTGATGGCGGAGTCGGTGCGGCTGCTGCGGCGCGAACTCAGACCGGCGGGGTTCAATTTGGGCGCGAACCTCGGGCGCACCGCGGGCGCCGGCTTTGCCGATCACATGCACTGGCACGTGGTGCCGCGATGGGACGGCGACAACAATTTCATGCCGGTACTTGCCTCGACGCGCGTGCTGTCGCAGCATTTGCGAGACAGCTATGCGCGGCTGAGGCCGGTTTTCAAAACTATCCGGGCTGATTTATCCTAACCCCAGGACCCAAACCTGAGGACCAAGAGATACGGGATTTGCGGGACTACTGATGGACCAAAAGCTGCTGACTATCCGGACTCTGGGCGAGCTCAAGCGCGCGGGATACACGACCGTGCCCGTGCGGATCGAGATGCGCAACAACCTGCTCGCGCGCCTGCGCAGCAAGGAAAAGATCCTTCCCGGCATCGTCGGCTACGACGATTCCGTGGTGCCCGAGATCGAAAACGGCGTGCTTGCCGGACATCATATGATCTTCCTCGGCGAGCGGGGGCAGGCGAAGTCGCGAATCATCCGCGCGCTCACCGACCTGTTCGACGAGTACGTGCCGGCGGTCAAGGGATGCGAGATCAACGACGATCCGTTTGCGCCGCTGTGCCGCCAGTGCCGGCGGCTCGCGGAAGAAAAGGGCGACCAGCTCGAGATCGAATGGATTGGCCGCGACCGGCGCTACGCGGAAAAGCTCGCGACCCCGGACGTCTCGGTCGCCGACCTGATCGGCGAAATCGATCCAATCAAAGTCGCGGAGGGGCGCTACCTCGCCGACGAAGAGACGATTCACTACGGACTCATCCCCCGTACCAACCGCGGCATCTTCGCCATCAACGAGCTTCCCGACCTGACCGAGAAAGTGCAGGTCGGAATGTTCAACCTGATGGAGGAGAAGGACGTCCAGATCAAGGGCTACAAGATTCGCCTCGCCGTCGACGTGGTCTTTGTCGCGAGCGCCAACCCCGAGGACTACACCTCGCGCGGGCGCATCATCACTCCGCTCAAGGATCGCTTCGACGTCCAAATTCGGACCCACTATCCGAAAACCATCGAGCACGAGATCGCGATCATGGAGCAGGAGGCCGCCTATCCGCCGCGCGGCGAGATGGCGGTGCGGGTGCCCCAGTTCATGAAGGACATCCTGGCGCAGATCACGTTCGAGGCGCGCGGCTCCAACGAGATCAACCAGTCGTCGGGGGTCTCAGTGCGAGTGACCATCAACAACTTCGAGTCGATCATCTCCAACGCCGAGAAGCGCGCGGTAATCAACGGCGAGAATGAAATCGTTCCGCGCGTCTCCGACCTGCACTCGGCCTACGCGTCGACCGCGGGCAAGCTCGAGCTCGAGTACGTCGGCGAGGACAAGAAGGAAGAGGACCTCATCGAGCGGCTCATCAATCGCGCCGTGCTCAAGGTCTTCGATCGCTATCTCAAGCTCGACGACCTGAAGAAAGTAACCGCGTATTTCGAGCAGGGATGGGGCGTCGAGGTTTCCGACACCTCGCCGTCGTCCGAGTACACCGAGCCGCTGCGCGAGGTCACCGGATTGCGCGAGGCAATCGGGACGCTTGGCCCGTTCGAGACGCCGGGCCTGATGGCCGCCGCCAGCGAGTTCATCTTCGAAGGTCTGCATCTCCATCAGAAGCTCAACAAGGATCGCCAGGGCGGGCGCTTCGCCTACCACGCCTGACGGCCCGAGGACGCGCGATGGTCAGCATCCGCTACACGCTGTGGGACGGCACTCAGAAGCTCAAGCTCGACGCCGACAAGGTGTTCGAGAAGCTCGCGGAATATCTCTCCTACACTGACGACGTCCGCCAGGCGATGGACTGGATGATGCGCCAGGGGATGGACTTCGACGGCGTGCGGGTGATGGGTCTCGAGGAGTTCATCGAGCAGCTCCGCCAGGAGATGCGCCAGCGCTATCGCGATTTCAATCTGAAGAACGCGCTCTCCGAGATGGAGCAGAAGCTCGAGGACATTCTCAACCAGGAGCGCCAGACGCTCGATCAGCTCAAGGGCAAGAAGCCCGGCATCGAGGACAAGGAGCGCGAGATTTCGCGGATGCCCAAGCGGCTCTCGGAGGCGATCCGCAAGCTCGAGAGTTACGACTTCGAGGACCAGCAGGCCAAGGAAGATTTCGAGCAGCTGCTCGCCGAGTACGAAAATATTCGCGACCTCGAGAACTTCCGCGAGCGCAACCAGCACATGTTTCACGGCCCCAAGAGCCTCGGCTATGAGGACGCGCTCGAGCTGATGCACGAGATGGAGCGGATGCGCCAGCTCGAACAGGATCTGATGTCGGGCAACTTCGACACCATCTCGATGGAGGATTTGCAGCAGCTCCTGGGACAGCAGGCGACCCGCGACTTCCAGAACCTGAAGCAGGTGATGGTGCTGCTCGCGCAGTCCGGCTACATGGTGCCCAAGGGCGATCACTACCAGCTCTCGCCCAAGGGCGTGCGCCGCATCGGCCAGCTCGCGCTACGCGACATCTATCAGAACCTGCTCAAGGATCGCTCCGGCGGCCACATGACCGACTATCGCGGCGTCACCGAGATGCGTCCCGAGGAAACCCGCCCCTACAACTACGGCGACCCGCTCAACCTGAACCTGGTCGCGACGCTCAAGCATGCGCTCGCGCGCAAGCCGGGCGTGCCGCTGCAGCTCAGCCCCGACGACTTCGAGATCTACGAGAACGATTACGGCAGCTCGTCGTCGACGGTGCTGTGCCTGGACATGTCGTGGTCGATGAGCTGGGAGGGCAGGTTCGCGGCGGCGAAAAAAGTCGCGATAGCGATGGAGACGCTGATCCGCTCGAAATTTCCGCGCGACTTTTTTTCGATCGTCGGATTTTTCACGCGCGCGGTCGAGCTCAAGCTCAAGGACTTGCCCGAGGCGTCGTGGAACATGGGCGACCCGTTCACCAAT